>NZ_JAZHYN010000053.1:0-19348 GCF_036576025.1 Methylocystis borbori
CGACTTCGCCCTGCGTGTCGCTCCAGATTTCCTCCGCCGTGGTGAGGCGGTGAATTTCGGGATTGGCGGGGTTTTCGAACTGCTGCGGAATGACCGCGCCGGGGTTTTGGCCGACGAGTTCGTCGGCCTTGGCGAGCGCGCCCTTCATGCCCTGCGAGGCGGGGGTGAGGACGAGTTCGGCGCCGAGCAGGGCGAGCATCTTGCGCCGTTCGAGCGACATCGACTCGGGCATGACGAGGATGAGGCGATAGCCTCTGGCGGCGGCGACGAAGGCGAGGGCGATGCCGGTGTTGCCGGAGGTGGGCTCGATGAGCACGGTCTGGCCGGGGACGATTTTGCCCTGTTTTTCGAGGGCGTCGATCATGCCGACGCCGATGCGGTCCTTGACCGAGGCGATGGGGTTGAAGAATTCGAGCTTGGCGAGAAGATTGGCCCTGACGCCCTTGGCGCGCGTCAGCCGGTCGAGCCGCACCAGCGGCGTGTCGCCGATCGTCTGCGTGATCGAATCGTAAATCCGGCCCCGCCCCGGCTTCGCAGGCGGCGTATAACTAGGCGTTTGCGACATATCTCGATCCTTTGATGGAAATTTTGTCGTCTCTATATCGAGAGCTTGAGCCCGACCAGAGCCAACACGCTCGCGAGCGCCGGGCGCAGATAATGGTCGGGAACTCTCGCGGCGAGATGGCTGCCGACGGCGATGCCAGGGATGGAGCCGATGAGCAGCGAAAGCAGAAGCGCCCAGTCCACTCCGCCCATCAGCCAGTGCCCAACGCCTGCGATGAAGGTGAGCGGAACGGCGTGCGCAATGTCGGAGCCGACGAGCCGCGCCGTGGGCGTATGGGAGTAAAGCGCCAGCAGGACGGTCATGCCGATCGCGCCCGCGCCGACGGACGAGATCGACACCAGCACGCCGAGAAAGGCGCCCAGCGTGACGGTCAGCCCGCATAAATGCGCATCGCTCATATTGTTTGTATGTTTTGCGATGTGAACCAGAATCCATCGACGGAAGAGAATGGAGATAGCGGTGAGCATGAGCGCGAAGCCCAGGGCCGAGGTTATGAGTCCGTTGGCCGCATGACTTCCGAATTTTCCGAGCCAGGACAGGAAGAGCAGGGTGGCGATGGTCGCCGGCACGCTGCCATAGGCCAGGCGGCGCGTAATGCGCCAGTCGAGCGTGCCGTTCATCGCGTGAATTAAAGTGCCGTTGCTTTTGGTGATCGCGGCGTAGAGCAGGTCAGTGCCGACCGCGGTGGACGGCGCGACGCCGAACATGAGAACCAGAATGGGCGTCATCAGCGAGCCGCCGCCCACGCCCGTAAAGCCCACCAGCGCTCCGACGAAAAATCCGGAAGCCGAATAAAGCGGGTTGATCGTGTTCAGCGCGTCGATAAATGCAGCCATTTCATTGTTCCGTCGGCGGTGCTAAACTTTAATCTATAAATATTGTAAACTTTGTCAATCTAATTGGCGGTCGGGCGGTTCATCGCTTTTTGGGAAAAATGAAAAGAAAGGGCCGAGTCGCATTAGATTGTCGGCCGACGAACGAGATCCGCGCTTTATTGAGGCTGCGAATCTCCATAAGGTCTCAGGAGATGTTGACCAAGAAAGCGAAATACGGCCTCAAGGCGATGGTGCATCTCGCCGGCGTGCGGCCGGGGGAGACGGCGCTCGTCGCCGATATCGCCGCCGCCAATCAAATCCCCAAGAAATTTCTCGACGCCATCCTCGGCGAATTGCGCAACGCCGGCTTCGTGCATTCCAAGAAGGGCAAGGGCGGCGGCTATATGCTGGCGCGGCCGCCCGCCGACATCGGCGTCGGCAACATCGTGCGCGCGCTCGACGGGCCGCTCGCGCCGATCCAATGCGCGAGCAAGACCGTCTATCGCCGATGCGACGACTGCGTCGACGAAAACCGATGCGCGGTCCGGCTGATGATGGTCCGGGCGCGCGACGCGATCGCGGACGTGCTGGACAAGACCTCGCTCGAACAGATGCGGGAATTATCCCTGGAGGACAAGGCGGCGCGTCTCGTCGTCGGGACGTAACAAGTCGGGCCGGACCAAGGCGTCGGGCCATGGACATGGCATAAGACGGCGCCTATAAAGCGCGGGCGGCGGCTTTCCTGCGCCGCAGCATTTCCTTCAAGAGGCCGGCGCCACGCCGGAAAGCGAATGTCCCAGACAGCGACGGCGCCGACGCAAGGCGAGAGTCAGGGAGCGGCGACGGCGGTTCTGCGCCGCACCATGGTGGATCGTCAGCTTCGGCCCTATGACGTGACCGACGTGCAACTGCTGGAGCGCTTTCTCGAGACGCCCCGCGAGCTTTTCCTTCCCTCCGAGCAGGCGACCCTCGCTTATTCCGACCTCGCGATCGCCGTCAAAGCCTCCAGCGGGCGCAAACGCGCCCTGCTGCCGCCGCTCGTGCTGGCGCGCATGCTTCAAGGCGCGGAGATTCTCCCCGGCGAGAACGTCCTCGATATTGGCGGGGTCGGCTATGCGCCGGCTCTGCTCTCGGGTCTCGTCGGCAAGGTCGTGGCGCTGGAGAGCGACCCCGGCCTCGCCGCGCTCGGAAAGACGGGCCTCGCCGCCCTGGGTTGCGACAATGTCCGCGTCGTCGAGGGGCCGCTCGAAAAAGGCGTCCCCGCCGAGGCGCCTTTCGATCTCATCATTGTTCATGGCAGGGTCGAGGCCGGCCTCGACGCCCTGTTCGAACAATTGACGCCAGACGGGCGTCTGCTCGCGATCGTCGTTCCGGAGCCCGGCGCAGGGCAGCAGGCTGTGCTGTTCGAGCGGCAGGGCGGCCGCGCGGCGGGAGAGCGGCCGTTGTTCTCCGCCAATGCGCCCATTCTGGAAGGGTTTGAGAAGGCTTTGGCCTTCTCTCTCTAGCGACGCGCCATAATTCGCCGCAATTGCATCACAAGCGTTGCGTTTGGCGCGTCATCGCGGCGACTCACAGCAAGGCTGAGAGTGGCGCGCGGGCCTCGTCGCGCGAGCATGGGTTGAGCGAATGGAGATGGACAGGTCAGGCCAAGAAAAGCGGCGGTCGGCCAGTTTCCTGTCCAAAGCATGGGCTGCGGGGCTCCTTTTCGGCTTTGTTTTCGCGAGCCCGCCCGCCTTGGCGGAGAGCCTGCTGTCCGCGCTGGCGCGGGCCTATTACGGCAATCCCGATCTCAACCAGAGCCGCGCGAATGTGCGCGTCCGCGATGAAGAGTCGCCCAAGGCGCTCGCCGGCATGCGTCCGAAGGCCAGCGTCACCGCTTCCGCCGGCCCGCAACACGGCAAAATCAGAATCCCCTTTGGCGGCGGCCAGGGGACGTCGTCGTCGTCATCCGCCGCGGCGACGAGCGGCACGTTTCAGCAAAGCTATCTCGGCTATCCGCGCGGCGCGACGCTCAATGTGTCGCAAACCATTTTCGACGGGGGACGCACCGAAAATTCGGTGCGTCAGGCGGAATCGGGCGTTTTCGCGGCGCGATCGACGATGCGCCTCACCGAGCAGGCGATCCTGCAGAATGGCGCGACCGCGTATATGAACGTGCTGCGCGACACGGCCGTCCTCTCCTTGCGCAAGAACAATATCGCCGTGCTTGATGAGCAGCTCAAGCAGACGCGCGACCGTTTCCAGGTCGGCGAAGTCACGCGCACGGACGTCGCGCAGGCGGAGGCGTCTGTCGCGCAAGCGCGCTCCGAATTCTACGCGGCGCAAGCGCAACTGAAGACGAGCGTCGCGAACTACCGCCAGATCATCGGCAATGAGCCCCAGCGTCTCGAACCGGGTCGGTCGCTCGAACCGCTGCTGCCGAAGACGCTGAACGAGGCGATC
Source organism: Methylocystis borbori (assembly GCF_036576025.1). Classification (NCBI taxonomy): domain Bacteria; kingdom Pseudomonadati; phylum Pseudomonadota; class Alphaproteobacteria; order Hyphomicrobiales; family Methylocystaceae; genus Methylocystis; species Methylocystis borbori. The sequence goes on from NZ_JAZHYN010000053.1 coordinate 3,823, forward strand.
GAGATCGCGCTTGTCGAGCATCCGGGCGTGACGGCGGCGCTGCATCAGGTCGACGCCGCTGAACTCGCGGTGAAAGTCGCCGAAAGCGTCCTGTCCCCGACATTGTCCGTCAACGGGCAAGTATCGAAGCAATATGATTCATTTTCCGGCTTGCCGGGCTCGGAGCTGTTTACGGCTTCCGCCATCGGGCAGTTGAACGTGCCGCTCTATCAGGGCGGCTCGGAATACGCCTCGATCCGCCAGGCGAAGGAGCAGCTCGGCCAGGCGAGGCTCAACGCCGATTTGCAACGTGATAGCGTGCGCGCCAGCGTGGTGTCGAGTTTCGGCCTGTTGGATACGGCCAAAGCGTCGATCATCTCGGGACAGGCGGCGGTCAGGGCCGCGGAGACCGCGCTCGCCGGGGTGCGCGACGAGGCCAAGGTCGGCCAGCGCACGACGCTCGACGTGCTCAATGCGCAGCAGACGCTGCTGAACGCGAGGGTCAATCTCGTGACCTCGCAGCGCGACCGCGTGGTCGCGTCCTACGCGGCGCTTGGATCGATCGGGCGGCTTTCGGCGCGCGAACTCAATCTCAGCGTCGAGATTTACGACCCCAATGTCCACTTTGAGCAGATCAAGACCCAGTGGTTCGGAACCGAGACGCCGGATGGCAGGTGAGGATTGGGCGCGCCAGTGACATTGGCGCGCAAAAAGTGTGGAATCTGGTCAGATTAAATTGATTCGCGCCGCTGGCGCGGCCACAGATAACAATACGTCATTTGGCGCGGCGATAAGTCCGCAAACCGGCGGAACTCCGATGAGCGCAGCCAACGCCACCGTCCCCTCGCCTTCGTTAGATGACGCTACATTTGGGCAGAATCGCCCAAATGCAGATAACGTGATCGATTCCAAAAGTTCAGAGCGCGCTTTACGCGAAAAACCGGATTCCACTTCTTCGCAGCGCGCTCTGGAAGAGGAAGCGCGCGCGAACGAGCCCTCGATGGAGGAGATTCTGGCGTCGATCCGCCGCATCATCGCCGATGACGGCAATCTGCCGGGCGTCCGGCGCGAGGAGCGGCAGCGTCTGAAAGAGGAAGAGCCGGAGACGCAAACCCTGGCGGCAAGCGCCTATCCCACGCCGGTTCTGGAGCGGACCGAGGAGGAGCGGGCCGCCGCTACGGAGCGCCAGCTCATGGCCGATATTCGGCGTTTGCGCTGTGCGGGCCGCGAGCTTGCGTCCGAAGTCGAAGCTTCTCCGGCTGCGGGGGAGGGCGCGGAAAATTCCTTAAACGCGGTCGCGCGCGCCGCCGATGACGAGGCCGCCGCCCTTTCCGTCACGGAGGCGCCGCTGATGTCGGCCGAGGCCGCCGCCTCCGTCGCCTCGCAGTTTCAGACGCTCGCCGCGAACATCCTGATCAGCGAGAGCGGTCTACTGCAAAAATATGCCCAGGAGATGCTGCGGCCGATGCTCAAGAGCTGGCTCGACGACAATCTGCCCGCGATCGTCGAACGGCTCGTGCGGGCTGAGATCGCGCGCATCGCGCGCGGGGGGCGGTAACGGCTTTCCATCAGCTATTGGATTGATGGGTTTTCTACGGCGAACCTTATCCGACTCGGCGGAAAGCGCTTTACAGGCTTAACGGCGTATAAACACGTCGGCGCTATCGTCGCCCCATGTATCGTCTTGTCATCCTCGCGCGCACGCTCATTCCGCCGCTCTGTCTCTATAGCGTGGCGGGCGTCGCGGCCGCCTATTTCGTCTGGCACGGCGTCAACGGCCACCGGGGCCTTAAGACCGGCGAGGAATATGAGCAAAAGCTCGCCGAATTGCGCCTGGAGCGCGATATTTTGAAGCTTCAGCGCATGCATTGGGAAAGCCGCATCGCGCTCATGAAGGGCGAGAAGATCGACGCCGACATTCTCGACGAGGAGACGCGCAAGCGCCTCGGCCGCGTGCATAAAAACGATGTCGTTGTCCTGCTCTCGCAGGCGCCGGCGGCGCCCTGAAAGCTAGATTTTCAGGAAACGCGCGTCGAAATCGGGCGGGCCGTCGCTCTCGGCGAGGCCGCGCGCGACCAGATCTTCGAGATGGGCGAAGACCGTCATCGCCGCCGCGCCATGAAGCCGGGGATCCACGCTCTCATATATGCGCGCGACGATCTGCGCGATTTTCGTATCGCCGGCTTCGAGCCGCTGGAGGATCGCCGCCTCGCGGGCGCGCCGGTGATGAAGGAGGGCGCGTAGATAGGGCTGCGGATCTTTTACCGGCTCGCCATGGGCGGGCCAATAGAGGCGGTCGCTCCGCGCGCGCAGCCGCTCGATCGACGCCATATAGTCGCGCATCGAGCCATCGGGCGGCGCGATGACGGTCGTCGCCCATCCCATCACATGATCGCCGGTAAAGAGCGCCCCTTCCTCGGCGAGGGCGAAACAAAGGTGGTTCGCGGTATGGCCAGGCGTCTCGATCGTCTCAAGCGACGCGGCGCCGAGATCGATGCGATCGCCCTCGGCGAGCACAACGTCGGGCGCGTAGCTTGCGTCATGCGCGGCGTCGAAACGTAGGCCCTCTGGCGGCCCTGCCTGCGGCTGATGGCGCGCGCAGCCCGCGACGCGCGCGCCCGTCGTCGCCTTCAGCGCTTGCGCACCGGGCGAATGATCTCGGTGCGTATGGGTGACGAGGACATAGCGCAGGCTTTCGCCGCTTATGGCGTCGAGCAGCGCCTCGATATGGCGCGGGTCGGCGGGGCCGGGGTCGATGATCGCCACGTCGCCGGAGCCGACGATGTAGCTGCATGTGCCGGTGAAGGTGAAAGGGCCCGGGTTGGGCGCAATGATCCGCCGGATAAGCGGCGAAACGCGCGAGGGCCTGCCATGGACGACGGCGGTAGAGATGACGGCGACCTCGCTGGGGCCAGAGCGGCCCTAGAGCAGGATCGTTCGAAATGGAATCGTTTGCGATGCCATTTCAAACGTGAATCCTGCTCTAACTCTTTAAATTAGAGCGAGATCGTTCTTGATGGAAGCGCGTCGCGCTTCAAATAAGAACGATCTCGCTCTAGGCAAGATAGCGTCTCTCGCGCCTTCAAAAAAGCGCGGCGCGAGGGCTAAGCCCGCGCGCCGCGCTCTGGGGTTTTGAAATAAGGCGATTTCTACGCCAAACCGGCTTGCGCTTCGGCGCAGAACGCCATCGCGATTACATCGGGAAGAGCGAGCCCACGCGAGTCAGCTGCGACTCGAGAACATAGCCGACAATCCCCGCGTGATTGACGACGCACCAGGTTGTCTCGCCCCAGCCAGGGACGCAGGCGCCCTGATTGACTGTGGTGTTCTCCGGAATCTTGGCGAGGACGCGGTAGTTGGGGCCGGGGCCCTTATAGAGGTTCACGTCCGTATTGGTCTGGACCGGCGCGACGATGACGTTATTGCCCACGGTTCCGAGCACGCCGGCGGCGACGAAGCCATGCACCTTGCCCGCCTGGATTTCGCACCAGTCGCGCTGCCAGCCGGCGCCGCAGTCGATGACCTGGACATCCGTGCCCTCGGGGAGCGAGGCGATCACGCGCCACTTCGGGCTCGGCCCGGAACGGACGTTCGCCGGGCTGGTGATCGGATCGGCGAAAGCGGACGCGCCGCACAGCACGCCGGCGGCCGCAACGATGGCAAATATTCCTTTCAACATGATCTATCCTCCCAGTTTAATCCGAGCCCTTTCGCGCAAGGCCCTGCCTCGAGGACTAACGACTTTCGAGCGAAACAGTTCCGCTTTCGGTCCCCCAGCCTCCAGATGGCTACTTTTATTCCGACGGATTGGTTTAGAAAAGACGAAGGCCGAGACTCCGCTTGGGCAGGATTGTCCACATGGACCGTTTTCGGGGCTCGCTGGAAACGGGCCGCGCGCTGACCTCAGCGCGAAAAAAACGGCTTCGTCCCGAGAGGGAGTCGAAGCCGCCAAGTTTTTACGCCGCGAACGCCTTCACGCTTCCCCGGGCGCCGGCCTTAACGCCGTGCGCAACGCCCGGAGCGATGAGGACCGTTCAGTCGAAAACCGAACCAAGCGCGACGCCGAGCACGCCGACGACGACCGCCGCCGGTAAAATCGCATAATTGCCGAGGAGCAACGCTCCGATCACGCCGCCGACGACCGCCGCGGTCCCGCCGCCGACGATTTTGCCATTGTTGCTTTCAGGCTTTTCCGCAGCCGAATCCTCTTTCGACATGGCCAATCTCCCGCGAGTATGGGCCGGCCCTTGGAACGATTCTCCAACCGATCCTTGGACCGATCGCCGCATCGCTGGCTCGATTAGCAAAGTCGTGTGAGAGGCTGATGAGAGTTTCTTGACCATCCTTGTCACGCCGGCGCCATCCAAAGTTCAAGGACGGGCCTGCGCAGTCCCGCGCGCCGCGGCCAAGGTTAAGGAAGCGCCGCGCCGCGCGCCATTCTTTTCAAGGACAAGCTTGATCGGCGGCGCGCACGCGATTTCATGCCATAAATCAAAAGATATCCGTCTAGGGGGCGATCTATAATTATTTTACTTGCCATTCTTCAGGCCGGAGACGACGCTCGCTTGAGCGCTTCCTTGCCGAACCGTCCGATGCGCAGGCAGGAGGAGAACGATGCGTATCATAAGCGCCGCCGTTGGCTTGTTGCTGACCCTGGGTTTTGCGGCCACGGCCTCCGCACAGTCCGCGAATAAAATCTCGGTCAACGTCGCGGGCTTGCGCGACGACAATGGCGTGGCGCGTTGCGGCCTCTATAACTCGGCCGCGACCTTCCGCCAGCCGGGCGCTCAATATAAGGGCGCGATCTCGAAGATCAGCGGCGGGCAGGCGACCTGCGTATTCGCCGGCGTGCCGGCCGGCGAATACGCCGTCGCCTTGTTCCACGCCGAGCACGACGAGACGGAGATCGTGACGGGCCTCTTCGGCAAGCCGGAGGAGGGCTATGGCTTTTCCAACAATCCCTCGACGACCTTCGGCCCGCCGGCCTTCTCGGCCGCCGCCTTCAATTACGCCGGCGGCGCGAAGTCGCTGACGGTCCAGGTCCACTATTGACGGCGCCGCCCGCTCCCGGCGAATGGCCCTGGAGCGCGGGCTTTAGCAGCCTCGCCGCCGAGCGCGACTACCGCGTCGAAGATATCGACGGCGGCATGCCGGCAAGCCTGCGCGGCACGTTGTTCCGCAATGGCTCGGGCCGTAATGATCTCGCCGGCGCGTGGTTCCCCCACTGGTTCGACGGCGACGGCATGGTTTCGGCGATCCGTTTCGACGAGACGGGGCTTCATTATCGGAACCGCTATGTCCGCACCGATAATTACGTCAATGAGACCCGCGAGGGGCGCATCCTCTATCGCGGCTTCGGCAAGATGCGGCCCGGCGGCGTTCTCGCCAACGCCTTTCGCCAACCGGCGAATGTCTCCAATACGTCGGCGGCGCTGCTCGGCGAGCGGCTGCTCACTTTGTGGGAGGGCGGGCCGCCTTTCGCGCTCGACCCGAGGACGCTGGCGACGCTGGGCGTGGAGGATTTCGGCGGCAAGATTCGCGCTTTCTCGGCGCATCCAAAGCTCGATCCCGTCACCGGCGAATTGTTCAATTTTGGAATTGACTATGGGCGCAAGACGACGCTGACCCCGTATCGCATCGATTCCGGCGGACTGACGCGGCTCCCGCCGGTCTCGCTGCCCTATCCGGTGATGAATCATGATTTCGTTCTGACCGAGCGGTTCCTCGTTTTCTGCATCGGTCCGATTCTGGCGAACCCCTTGAAATTCATGCTCGGCTTTTCGAGCTTCGACGGCGCGCTCCATTGGGACGGCGGCCGTCCGACCCTGATCCTGCTCATTCCGCGCGACGGCTTGGGTCCGCCGCGTTTCATCGAGATGGAGCCATTTTTTCAGTTCCACTTCGCCAATGGCTTCGAAGAGGATGGCGCGCTCGTTCTCGATCTCGCCCGCTATCCCGATTATGTCGCGATTGGCGACGCGCTGCGTAATTTCTGGCGTTCGAACTTTGCGGCGGGGGGCATGGCGGCGCTGACGCGTCTGCGCGTCGACCTTTCGAGCGGAGCTGTCGAGAGCCGCATCTTCAAGACCGGTCCCGCCGTCGAATTTCCCCGCGTCGATCCGCGCCTCGTCGGGAGGCGCTATCGCTACGCCTATATCGCCGATAATCCGCCCGGCCGCGCCCGCGGACTGCAGCAGCGCGTCACGCGCGTCGATGTCGAAAGCGGCGCGACGGTCTCCCATGATTTCGGCCCGGACGGTTATGCGGGGGAGCCGATTTTCGTTCCGAGCCGCCCGGACGGAGAGGAGGATGAGGGCGTCGTGCTTGCCTTTGTCTTCGACGCCGCGGAGCGGCGGACGGCCGTCGTCGGCCTCGACGCCCGCGCGCTCGACGCAAAGCCGCTGTTCGTCGCCCGCCTCAAACATCATGTGCCTTTCGCGCTGCACGGGCAGTTCACGGAACGGCTGTTTTAGGAAGAAAGCGGAGTGGAGCGCGCCTTTGGCGTAACAGTCTGCGCGCGGCTGCGCCTGCATAGCCCGTAAGGGCAAAGGCTGGTGGAGCTGGGGGGATTCGAACCCCCGACCTCTGCAGTGCGATTGCAGCGCTCTCCCATCTGAGCTACAGCCCCGCTCCGGCGCGTGAGGTACACGGGGGCTCTATTCCTGTCAATCAATTGCTGCGGATTCAATTATCCCCAGCGCCGCTTCCCACGCCTCCTCCGCGGGAGGATTGCCGCGGCGCGGCAGGGAGGCTAGACAGGGCGCAGCCTCACCTGCCGGAACGCGCTCATGTCCTACGCCGTGGTCAAACTTATCCTGACGATCATCGACATCTACTGGTGGATTTTGCTCGCCACCGTGGTCATGTCCTGGCTCATCGCCTTCGACGTGGTCAATATGCGCTCGAACGCGGCCTATTCGATCTGGAAATGGCTCAACGCCGTCACCGAGCCGGTGCTCGCGCCCATCCGCTCTGTGCTGCCGAGCGTCGGCGGTCTCGACATCTCGCCGCTTATCCTGCTGCTCATCATGCAATTCCTGCGCGATCTGATCGCGAGCGCCGCCGGCGGCCTTGCATACGGCTAAAGAAGGGGACGCGTGGGCGGCCGAGCCCGGCGGCGTGGCGCTCTTCGTGCGGCTGACGCCCAAAGGCGGGCGCGACGCCTTTGACGGCGTCGAGGCGCGCGCGGACGGGCGCCGCGTGCTGAAGGCAAGAGTGCGCGCCGCCCCGGAGAACGGCCGAGCCAATGCGGCGCTCGTCGCGCTCATCGCCGCGGCGCTCCATGCGCCCAAAAGCGCGGTCTCGATCCGCGCCGGCGAAACGAGCCGCGTGAAAACGGTTTTCGTCGCGGGCGACCCCGCGGCCTATCTCGACGCGCTGGCGAAGCTGGCGCCAACAAACGGTTAGGACATGAGCAAATCGAAGATCAATGTCGGCAATTTCTTCGAGGATTTCCAACTCGGCCAGGTGATCCGCCACGCGGCGCCGCGCACCGTCTGGCCCGGCGACGTTTCCGTCTATACGGCGCTTTATCTGCCGCGCTTCGCCGTCCAGTCCTCGCGGGCTTTCGCCCAGGCGATCGGCTATCAGGACGCGCCCGTCGACGACATGCTGGTGTTCCATCTCGTGCTCGGCAAGACCGTGCCGGACGTGTCGCTCAACGCCATCGCCAATCTTGGCTACGCCGACTTCAAATTCATCCGGCCTGTCTATTACGGCGACACGCTGTCCGCGACCTCTGAGGTCATCGGCCTGAAGGAAAACTCCAATAAGGAGACGGGCGTCGTCTATGTGCGCACGACGGGGAGCAATCAGCGCGGCGAGCCGGTGCTCGCCTACGCCCGCTGGGTGATGGTGAAGAAGCGCGACAAGGACGCGCCCGTCGGGCCCGCCGTCACGCCGGAACTTCCGAAATCCGTCCCGCCGTCGGAGCTGGGCCAGGCCGTCCCGCCGATCGATGTTTCGGCCTATGACAAGGCGCTCGCCGGCTCGCCCTATTTCTGGGGCGATTACGAGACGGGCGAGAAGATCGACCATATCGACGGAATGACGGTCGAGGAGGCCGAGCACCAGCTCGCGACGCGGCTTTACCAGAACAACTCAAAAGTACATTTCAATCAATATTATGAGGCGCAGGGCCGTTTCGGAAAGCGCATCATCTATGGCGGCCATATCATCTCGCTCGCGCGCGCGCTGTCCTTCAACGGGCTCGAGAACGTCTTCCATATTTCCGCGGTGAACGGCGGACGCCACGTCAACCCGCTTTTCGCCGGGGGAACGGTCTTCGCCTGGTCCGAGGTGCTGGACAAGGCGGAGATTCCGGGACGCAGCGACATCGGCGCGCTGCGCCTGCGGCTTGTCGCCACGAAGGACAAGCCTTGCGCCGAATTTCCGTTGAACGGCGCGGATGGCAAGCCGGATCCCGCGGTCCTGCTTGATCTTGATTATTGGGGCGTGCTGCCCCGATAAATCGAGTAAGATGTAACGCCCATTACAGCCCTTGGGGGGAATCGAATGAATAGAACGCTGCTGATCGCACTGGCTCTTTTTTCCGTCGTCGCCGTCGCGCAGCCGGTCGGCGCCCAACCCGCGTCGCCGGACGCCAAGGTCGTGGTGCCGATGGAGGCGCTGCCGCGCTATGGCTCGCTGGTTTCCGCCTGGTACAAAAAGCCCGTATACGACACCAATGAGAAGAAGGTGGGCGTCATCACCGACATGCTGTTTTCGGGCGGCGAGATCAACGCCGTCATGCTCGATGTCGGCGGCTTCCTTGGCATTGGCGCGAAACATGTCGCCGTTCCCGCCGACGCCATCACGGTGACGGAGAAGAAGGGCAAGACGTGGCTCACGATCAACACGACCAAGGACGTCGTGAAGAAGGCGGCTGGCTATAAATACAACGCCAAGGAACACGCCTGGGAAGAGATGTAAGCGTCGTTTCGCCGGCGCCGCGCGTCTCGCGGCGCCGTTTCGTTTCCTTCATTCCACGCCATTCGAATCAAGGGGGGTTACATGTATAAAGCCGCTATCGTCGCGGCGTCGATCGCCCTTTCGGCCTTCGCCGCGCCTCCCCTTCACGCGCAGCCCGTCGAGAATGAAACCGTTCTCGTCATTCCGCTCGATGCGCTGCCGATCTATGGTTCGGTTGTGTCGGCTTGGTACAAGCAGCCCGTCTATGACGCGAATGAAAAGAAGCTCGGCGTCATCGCCGATATGCTGTTTTCCGCCGACGGCTCCATCAACGCGGTGATGCTCGACGTCGGCGGTTTTCTTGGCATTGGCGTTAAACATGTGGCGGTGCCGGTCAATAAGATCACCATTACCGAGAAGGACAAGAAGTCCTGGCTGACGCTCAACACCACCAAGGAAATTCTGAAGAAGGCGGTCGGCTATAAATTCGACAAGGAGACGCGTCTTTGGAATCCGGCGTAGCCGCCCAATAGACGCCAATGTTTGAAATGAAGTAGCGCTGGGGGGCGCGTGTGCCTTGCATGCGCTAGGCATTCATCCCGCGCCTCGATACAGCTTGTGAGATCGGCAGGCGAGTCGCATCGCCGTTTTACTACTGCAAAGCTTGGAACATCCTTCTCCGGCGCCGGTTGTATGGCCACACGGACATTCGTCCGGTGTGAATCTACAATTAGGTTAGGGAGATACACATGCTCAAGTCTTTCGCGCTCGCCAGCGCTATGGCGACGATGGTCGTCGGCGCGGCTCTTGCCGAGCAGCCCATGGGACATGCGGCGACCTCAACGACGCAATTCATGACCGTGCTTCCGCAGAACGCTCTGCTTGTCTCCAACATTCATGAGCAGAATGTTTATGATCCGCAGGAGAACAAGATCGGCGAAGTGAAGGATCTCGTGCTCGATCGCAGCGGGAAGGTCACCGCGGCGATCATATCGGTGGGGGGATTCCTCGGCATGGGCGAGAAGGACGTAGCCGTCGCTTTCGACGCGATCCATGCGACCGAGCGCAACAACAAATGGTGGCTGACGATGAACGCCACAAAGGACGAGCTCAAGAGCGCGACCGGATTCCGCTTCGACAAGAACAAGGGTCTCTGGACGCTCGGCAGCGTGAAGTAATTCGCGACTGGGGTCACACGATACGCCGATGGGGCCTCGCCGCGCTGCGGCGAGGCTTCGTCTTATTTCAAATTCGCGCCGGCAGCTTGTCTTCATCCGCCAGATTGGAGAAGCGCGTCACCTCGGCCTCGAAGGCAAGCTGCACCGTGCCGGTCGGGCCGTGGCGCTGCTTGCCGATGATGGCTTCGGCGCGACCATGCGCGTTCTCCATGTCGCTCATCCATTTGACATGTTCTTCCGTGCCTTCGCGCGGCTCGCGATTACGCAAATAGTATTCTTCGCGATAGACGAAAATCACCACGTCGGCGTCCTGCTCGATCGAGCCGGATTCGCGCAGATCTGAGAGCTGCGGACGCTTGTCGTCGCGGCTCTCGACCTGGCGGGAGAGCTGCGAAAGCGCGATGATCGGGACGTTCAGCTCCTTCGCGAGCGCCTTAAGGCCCGTAGTGATCTCGGTGAGCTCCTGCACGCGATTATCGTTACGCGCGCGCGACCCAGCCAGCAGTTGCAGATAGTCGACGACGAGCAAGTCGAGGCCCTTCTGCCGCTTGAGGCGGCGCGCGCGCGCGGTGAGCTGCGCGATCGAAATGCCGCCGCTCTGGTCGATAAAGAAGGGGATGCTCTGCATCTCGCGCGCGGCGTCGGCGATGCGGCGGAAGTCGTCCTCATTGATGTCGCCGCGCCTTATCTTATAGCTCGGCACGCCAGATTGTTCGGCGATGACGCGCGTCGCCAATTGCTCGGCCGACATCTCGAGCGAGAAGAAGCCGACGATGCCGCCATTGACCGTCTTATGCGTCCCGTCTGGCTCCGTCTCGAATTGATAGGCGCGCGCGACATTGAAGGCGATATTCGTTGCAAGCGCCGTCTTGCCCATGCCGGGACGGCCCGCGACGATAAGAAGGTCCGACTTCTGCAAGCCGCCCAATTTGTCGTCGAGATCGACGAGGCCGGTGGCGATGCCGGAAAGATGCCCGTCGCGCATATAAGCGCTGCTCGCCATGTCGAGCGCGGTGGTGAGCGCCTCGGCGAAACGCTGGAAGCCGCCGTCGTAACGGCCGGTTTCGGCGACGGAGTAAAGCTGGCGCTCGGCCTCTTCGATCTGGACGCGCGGCGAAGCGTCGATCGGCGAGTCATAAGCGGTGTTGACGATGTCCTGGCCGATGACGATGAGTTCGCGCCGCAGCGCGAGATCATGCACCATGCGGCCATAGTCCTCGGCGTTGATGATCGTCGTCGCCTCGGCGGCGAGTCGCGCGAGATAGGCCTGGATCGTGACGCCGGCGGGCAGTTCGATCTCGGCGAGGAACCCTTTGAGCGTGACGACGGTCGCGAGCTTGCCAGCGCGGATGAGCTGGCCCGCGACCTCATAGATGCGGCGATGCAGCTCTTCCGAGAAATGCTCGGGCCGCAGAAAATCGGAGACGCGGTCGAAAGCGTCATTGTTGACCAGAATGGCGCCGAGCAGCGCCTGTTCGGCCTCGATATTGTGCGGCGGCGCGCGATAGGCGGAGGCTTCCGGCTGCGCCACTTGGAGCGCCCGCCGGCCCGCCAATTGTTCAATTGGTGGCATCGATCTTTAGACGTTTAGAGACTGACCCCTGGCTGCGAACAAGACGCGCGAGTCGCGGGGACCGGTTAACAATACATTAACCGGCGCGCGCCGCCACAAGGATTTCTCGGCGCGCCACGTTGCGAGTCAAATTCACGCCGTCCACATCGCGAAAAAAGATTCTTCGCTTGCGCGGATGCGTGCTCTTGCGCTTTGCGAATCGCGCGCGCGCAAAAAAACCGGCGGCCGCGAGGGCCGCCGGAGAATCTTGAAGCGCTTGCCGCTTAGAGTTCGACGTCGCCCGCTTCCGCCAGCGCCGCGCCGACTTCGAGGCCGAGGTCGTCCATCGACGTCTCTTCCCGCAGCGTGACGCTTTCGCCGCGCGATTGGCGGTCGGCCTCTTCCTCCGAACGGGCGACGTTGATCGTGATCTTCACGTCGACTTCCGGATGCAGATGCACGGGGATTGAATGCAGCCCCAGCGTCTTGATCGGATGGATCAGCACAACCTGATTGCGATTGAGCGAAAAGCCGCCGGCCGTCGCGGCTTCGGCGATGTCGCGCGCGGAGACCGAGCCATAGAGCTGGCCGCTCTCGCCCGCCTGGCGAATGATGATGAAGCTCTGGCCGTCGAGCTTCTCGGCGACGGCTTCGGCTTCCTTCTTCGCTTCGAGATTGCGCGCCTCGATCTGCGCCCGCTCGGTCTCGAAATGCTTCTTGTTGTTTTCCGTGGCGCGCAGCGCCTTGCCGCGCGCCAGCAGGAAATTGCGGGCATAGCCGTCGCGCACGCGCACCGTGTCGCCCATCTGGCCGAGCTTGGCCACGCGTTCGAGCAGAATGACTTCCATATTCCCTTACTCCGAGGATTGCGCGCTATGTCGAGAAAAACCGGGCCAAAGTCAATCCGGTTTTTGCGTCGTCGGCGTCGTCGCGTCCGTTATCCGGTTGCGATAGTTGAAGATAAGATCGGCCAATCCCAGCGCCGCAAAGAACACGATCGGCCAGCCAAGGATCCCCAGCGTGAAATAGATGATCGAGAGCACGAGGACGCTCGATCTCGATCCGCGCAGGAAACTATGGGTGACGGCGAGGCCCTGGAAGGCGAGCAGCAGGCCGAGCGTCAGCGCCAGCACAAGGCCGACGGGCCCCACGGGGCCGGCGAAAAAAGCGAGCGCGAGCCCGGCGAGGAAAAGGCCGCCGACGGCCTTCGGCAGCCGGAACTCCCGGGCGATGTCCGGCCAGGGGCGGCTCAACAATTGGGAAATCTGTGCGATCCGCGCGCCAAGCCACAGATTGGCGACGTGAATGAGCAGCCCATAGGCGGCGAGAAAGGCGGGGACGGCGCGGGCCACCGAGCCCGAGAGCGTGATCGGATCGATTTTATCGCCGAGCGCCTGCTCCTTGACCAGAATGTCGAGCAAAATGAAGGCCCGCGCGCGAATGGGATTCAGCGCCTCGTCGAGCGAGCCGAAGCTGATCGACGCGACGACGATCCAGAGAATGATCGCGAGGGAAAGAAAGGCCGCCGGCGCCAGCGCCGCCCAGCCCGGCAGATTGCGGGTCAGGACGTCGCGGCCGCCGCGCGGCGCGCCGGAGGCGGCGTAGACCGCGAGCCAGGCGGGGGCGGCCACGAGCAGGGCGTAGCCCATGCCGATGACGGGATGCGGCCAGACCGACAGAATGATCGTCGCCAATATGGCCGCGGTCGCGCCATGGACGAGGCCGAAGCCGAAGGCGACGATCGTCAGGGGCAGGGGCGCGAGATGCGCGAAAACCAGCCCGCCGAGCCCGCCTCGCGCCACGACGGCGAAAATCGTCGCGGCGGCCAGGCCGGCGAGGATCGACACGCCGAAATGCGGCCATGAGAAGACGCTTTTGTCAGGCACGGGCGATGGGGCTTTCGGATGTTTCGCTTGAGGCCGCCGTCGCGCTCCAGAGCGCGCGGCGAACCGGAAAAGCGCCAGTCGGACGAGAGCCGGGCGCGCCTGCTTTTAGGCCGGAAGGGCCGGAAGGGCAAGCCGAGGGCGTTTTTCCTCGGTGGAGGCAGGTCATGCTATATTGGCCCTATGGAGACGCCGATGCCGTCCGCTTTGACGAGAGCCGCAGAAGGATTTCCCCGCCGCGCCTTCACGGTCGACGAGATCATCGCCATGCAGGACGCCGGAATCATTTCGGAAGAAGAGAATTTCGAATTGATCGAGGGGGAAATTGTCCCGATGGGGCCGAAATATTCGGCGCATGAGCGCATCAAATCCAAGCTGCTAATGGAATTGTCGCGTGCATGTCCGCGCGAACTTATCGTCGGCGTGGAAACTTCGATTTTTCTGTCGTCCAACACCTTTGTCGAACCGGACATTTCGCTCTATCCCGAGCGCCTTCGTTCGCAGGAAGTTCGCGGTCCCGACGTATTGCTGGCGATCGAAGTCGCCGGGTCGAGCCTCGCCTATGACCTCGATCTCAAGGCCAAGCTCTATGCGCGCCACGGCCTGCGGGAATATTGGGTCGTCGACGCCAATGAGCGCGTGGCCTTCGTTCATCAGGGACCGAGCGAAGCCGGCTGGGATAGCTTGATGCGCAAAGGCCCGGAAGAGACCTTGAGTTGCCTGAGCATTCCAGGTTCCGTCTCGCGGACGCCTGATACGGTTTTCGATTTAGCGGATTTCTCAACCAGATTTGCCGATCACAACTCCCGTAGCTCCGGTCCCGGCCGACGCGATAGCGTGCGCCAGGTCCCGGCGAGTCCGAGCGCGATGGTTATGGCCAGCGTCGCGAGCGTTATGAGGGCGACCGTCCCCGGCAGGAAGGCGAAGTCGACCTTCATCAGCATCGTCGTCATGGCGTAGGCGGCGCCCGCGCCCGCCGCGAGCGCGATGAGCGAAGCCACGAGCCCGACAATGGCGAATTCCAGCGCATAGGCGGCGGCTAGCCATACGCGCGTCGCGCCGAGCGTCTTCAGCACTACCGCGTCATGCAGCCGCGCGCGCTGGCCGCTCGCCAGCGCGCTCGCGAGCGCCAGAACGGCCGTGACGATGGCGAGGCCCGCCGCGGCCCGCGCCGCGAGCGCGAGCTGGCCGGCGATCTTGTCGATCGCCGCGAGCGCGTCCTTCACCCGCACCGAGACGATAGTCGGAAAGCGTTTCGCCGCCTCGCGCGCGAGCCTTGCGTCCTTGGCGTCGCGCGCGGCGACGGAGGGCGCGCCATAAGCGACGGTGAAGAGTTCATTATAAGGCGCGCCCGCAAAGACATTGGGCGAGAACACCATCACGAAATTGATGGCGTAGCTGCGCCAATCGACCTTACGGAGATTAGCGACCTTCGCGGCGACGTCGCGGCCGAGCACATTGACCTTTATGTCGTCGCCGATGGCGACGCCGAGGCCCTCCGCCACTTTCTGCTCGAGCGAGACGAGCGGCGGCCCGCTGTAATCCTTGGGCCACCAGTCGCCTTCCACGAGCGTCGAATTCGCGGGCACGCTCGCGGAGAAGGTCACGCCGCGATCGCCTTCCAGCACCCATTTCTGGTCTTCGGCCACGGCGATCTTTTCGACCGGCGCATTCTTCACCGCGATGATGCGGCCGCGCATCATCGGCACATGCTCGATGCGCGCGCCCTGCGCCTCATTGGCGAGAAAGTCGCCAAACGCCTGCGCCTGCGGCTTTGGAATGTCGATGAAGAAGAAATTCGGAATTTCGCCGGCGTCCGCGCGGGCAAGCTCATTATGAATCGCGCCCTCGACCAAAGCGAGCGCGACGAGCAGCGTTTGCGTGAGGCCGATCGAGATGACGAGCGCGGGCGTGAGGCTCTTTGGCCGCCAGATATTGGCGAGCGCGAGCCGCAGCCGCGCGTCGCGCGGGCGAGGCAGGGCGCGGGCGATCCGCATCGTCAGCCAGGCCGCGCCGCGCAGCAG
>NZ_JAZHYN010000054.1:0-18338 GCF_036576025.1 Methylocystis borbori
GAGGCGATCCCGCCGCGAAAGCCGCCAAAGCCGCCGCGGCCAAATCCGCCGCCGAAGCCCCCGCCGCCGAAGCCCCCGCCGCGGAAGCCGCCCCCGCCAATATTCGCGCCGCCGTGAAACTGCGCTTGGGCGACCTCCGTTGTCGCGACGAGGCCGCCCATTAACGCGGCCGTCGCAACGGCCGCCACCAGTCTTTTGTGCAACATTTCCAGCTCCCGGTTTCTTTCCGAAGACGCTGACGGACGGAAATGCGCGCGCGGGTCTTAGCCGCGCCCGAACCGCCGCCAACCCCGCCGACTGGATAAATCGCGCCCGGAAAGGGCAAATCAAGCGAGGCGCGGGGAGCGCCGCTGGACGCGCATCGCCATCCCTTCGCGTCGAAAATAGCTGGCTTTATCTTTTTCGATTAAGCAAAGCTTGCCACAGCATATTTTGCTATAATTATCGTTTAGACACGATAACTACGCGATGAATGGCTGTTCATCAGGGGAAGCGAAGGCCAATATATGCCGCGATAAATTTTTTGATGGCGACAAGTGTAGGCTGATTAAGCGCAGATAAGCTCCTCTAGCTCCAGCCTTTATCTTGCCAATCATCGTCTATACGTCACAAGGGAGTTGTGGCATGCGGCGAAAGCCGCGCAACAGGAGGAGGATGTTTTGAGAAAACTGACGTCGGGAGTCGTCGCGTTATGCGCCGCTGCCATGGGCGTGACGGCCAGCGCTGAGTCGCGTGAATGGATAGGCAAGGCTTCCTATTACGCGCTCAAGGGCCGCACCGCGAGCGGCGCGCATGTTGGCGCTTACACCGGGGCGCATCGCAGCCTGCCGTTCGGCTCGCGCGTGCGGGTGACCAATTTGCGCAATAATCGTTCGGTGGTTGTGATCATCAACGACCGCGGCCCTTTCACCGGGGGACGGGTCATCGACGTTTCGGCGCAGGCGGCCGACACGCTCGGCTTTCGTTCGGCCGGCGTCGCGCGCGTGAAAGTCGAGCCGATCGCGGACTGACCGCTCAGTACCGCCACCAGAGCGCGCTGACCAGGCCCCGTTCGGCCGGCGAATTGACGCCGCCGAGGGCGGCGATGGCGCCGAGTTGCAGAGAGAGCGACGCGGTCGCGTCGAAAATGGCGCTCAGTTGGAATTTCTGCGCGGCCATGACGCCGGCTGCGCCGCCTCTCGGCGCGATGGCCGAGAAGCTTTGCGCCAGCACCAGCAGACAGGGCAGCGGCCGCAGGCCCCCGGAGAAGTCGGCGCGGATCTCGTCCCCGTTCTGGCCGCGCGCGCGATAGCCGATCTGCGCGTCGAAAAATCCAGGCAGGCCAAAAAATTCGAAAGGCCGCCCGACGAGAAGCCGGGCGTCGGGCTGGAGCGCGTCGCGCATGTCGAGAAAGCGTCGCGCCGCCGGCGAGGCCGCGCGCAGCGAGCCTTCAAGGGAGACGATATAGTCGCCAAAGGCGAAAAGCCGGATGCGCGCGCCGAAGGCGCCAAGGCCCAGCCCTTCATAGCGCGGCCCCGCCGGCGGCTGAAGCGAGAGCGGCATGCCGGCCTTGGCTTCGTCGATCAACAGATTGAGATGATCGAAACGCGACGCCGCGCCGCGAAAATTCATATAGCTTCCTTCGCCGACGAGCGTGAGCCAATCGGTGAGGCCATGCTCCAGATAGGCGCGGGTTTCGAACTTGCCGTAGGAGGGCGTCTCGATCAGTCGCCCGCGCGCGTCATAGGCCTTGCGGGCGTCGGCGAAGGTCGTCGTGACGATGATCTGGCCGCGGCCTTCGGGATAGAGGAAGGCGCCCGCGCGCGCCGGCCCGTTTGAGGCGACAGCAATGTAAACAGCAATGCAAAAAGCCAAAATAACGGCCGCTCGCATGACGCCGCCATGCCGGGAAATGGGCGTCAGGCGACGCCTAATCTCTTGAGGCTAGGTCGTTATTCGCGCGCTGACAAGCTTAGTTAACGCTCTTCGCCAAAGGTTCGGCTTATGTTTGCGGGGCGTTCTCGCCGCAAGCGCCGAACGCCGCCGCTCGGGTTCAATTTTTCCGTTCAGGCCGCCGCCGTATGGACATGCACGTCATGACCGCCGTTGCGCTGCATGGCGTCGATCGCGGCGCGCTCGCGCTCGGCGGTGAAGGTCCGCGCCCAGAGCAGAAGCCCGCCGCGCTCCAGCTGCGAACGCGCCCAGCTGCGCTGGCGTCCGCCGATGAGCTTGGTCACGCCGATGCCGATAAGCGCGGCGACGAGACCTGTCAGCACGCCGGCGAAGATCGACTCGGCGAAAGCGCCGCGCGTCGTCCAGACCACAAGAGCGCCGACGATGGCGCCGACGTAAAACAGGATGCCGACGAGGGAAGCCTTGCCTTCATTGAGCGACTCGGCTTCGAGATAAGGGATGCGCGGCGTTTTTGGATTGTCCTCGAGTTCGACCGAGCGTTTCGCGCCGACTTGCTCGCGCGTTGACTCGTCCTCGGCGAGCAGGCTGATTTCCGAACGGTCGAAACCGCGGGTCAGCAGATCGTCGATCGCCGATTGCAGATTGTCCACCGTGTCGAACAGGCCGACCACTTCGCGAAATTCGCGGCGCTCCTCAGGCGTGATGGGTTCCTTGGTTTCCATGGCGTCCCTCCGGGAGCGACGCGGCCGATATCGCTGCAAGCCCTCGCGCGCTCCTCATTCGATAAAGGGAGCGGAAGCGAGGGCTTTCAAGATGCAGGGCCCGCAGAAAACTGGGGAGTCTGTGCTGCGGCGCCGCATTATCCCGCCTGTCGCAGCCACAGGCGCGCTTTTGTCGCTTGGGACGCCGTGCTAGCCTATGGCGATGAAAGACACGCTCGATTTTGCCTTTTCAAAAGCCTCCGCGCTGCCGGAGCCGGCGCGAGAGAAGATCGCGCGCGAATTGCTTGACCGGATCGAAGTCTTGTCTCGCCTGCGCGCCGCGATCGACCTGGGCTTGAGCGAACTCGACGCCGGGCTCGGCCGGCCGCTCGATATTGAGACGTTGATCGAGAAAGCTCGCGCAGAGCATGCAAAGGGCTAGGACGCTCGTCTGGCCCCCCCCGCGCGACGGACGATCTGCAAGACATTTGGCGTTACTACGCGCGCGTCGTTTCGGCCGAATTGGCGGATCGAATCGTGCGCGAGATCGCTACAGCGGCGACTCGACTCGAACAGGATCCGTTGCCAGGCCGCGATCGGGACGAGTTGCGCGCAGGATTGCGCTCGCTATTGGTTCATCCGCACACGATTTTCTATCGGATCCATGGAGATGAGGCGCAGGTCGTGCGCGTGCTACACGAGCGGCGAGATTTTCCGGCGATTTTGGGCGAGGACGAGAACTAGTCGCTTATTGGACTCGCGGTGTCCGTGAAAACGACTTACGCCCATCGCTTGGCTTCTTGATACGAGCAGCGGATGTCCGAATCCCCCGACGGTCCCGAACCGCGAAAGCCATTCGCTGGATTGGCCCCGGCTCTGGCCGGGCGCACCCTGTTCCGTTTCGCTTTTCGGTCCTCCCCGCCGCCTCAAAAAGGGGCCGAGGACGAGGAACTCGCCACGTCGGCGGAGACTATCGAAGCCTTGGAGCTCGGCGGCCGTCGACGCCTTGTCATCCAGCGCGAGCTAGGCGGCGAACGGCTCGTGCTTGTCGGCGGCCCCAATGAAATTCTGATCGAGACCGGCTTCGGGACTGAAATGGCGCGACCCGCCGAGGCGGCGAAAGGGGAGGCGGCGAACCCCATCGCCTCGACGCGCGGCGAGCCCTCCGCCGACCTTGTCGGCCTTTTGCCTCTCGGGCTCCTGTCGGTCGCTTCCGGCCTCGGCATTGGCGTCGTGTGCGGCCTGTTCCGGATCGCGCTCGATCAGGCCCAGCGCTTTCGGGCCGCCGTCCCCGACTGGCTCGCCGAGCGGCCGATGCTCGGCTGCGCCTCCCTTATCCTCGGCGCGGCCGTCGCCGCCGGCTTCAGCGCCGGGCTCGTTCGCCGCATCGTCCCGTCGGCCGCGGGCAGCGGCATTCCGCATGTCGAATCGGTGATCGCGGGCGAGTCCCCGCCGGCGCCCTTCGCGCTTCTGCCGGTGAAATTCATCGGCGGCCTGTTGGCCATCGGCGCGGGCCTCGCGCTCGGGCGCGAGGGGCCGCTCGTGCAAATGGGGGCGACCTGCGCCTTTTACGTTGGAAAGCTCTTCCGCTGCGATTGGCGCGACTCGCAATCGCTGCTGGCGGCGGGGGCGGGAGCAGGCCTCGCGGCGGCCTTCAATGCGCCGCTCGCCGGCTCCGCCTTCGTGCTGGAGGAGCTGCTGCGCCGTTTCGACATGCGCCATGCGACCGCCGCGCTCGGCGCTTCTGTCGCCGCGATCTTCGTCGTGCGCCTCATCGACGGCGCGTCGCCCGAATTCGCGTCGCCGTCGCGCTTCGCGCCGACCGCCATCGATAATCTGCTTTGTCTCGGCCTCGGCGTCGCGGCAGGCGTCATGAGCGTCGCCTATAGCGCGGCCGTGATCGGCGCCCTCGACATGACGGATCGCCTGTCGCGATGGCCCGCGGAGATCAAAGCCGCGCTGATCGGCGCGGCGGTCGGCGCGCTCGCCTGGTTCGCGCCCGGGCTCGTCGGCGACGGCGGCGCCCTCACGCAGAAAACCATCGACGGCGGGTTCACGCTTCTCGCGCTTTCGCTCGTGTTTCTGCTTCGGTTCGTTCTCGGCGCCGTCTCCTACGCCGCGGGCACGCCGGGCGGGCTGTTCGCGCCGCTGCTGGTGCTCGGCGCTCAGCTCGGCGCCTTCTTTGGCCTGCTGCTCTTCGCCGGTTCGCCGGAGGCCGAGACGCATGCGGCGATGTTCGCGATCGTCGGCATGGCGGCGTTTTTTTCCGCCGTCGTGCGGGCGCCGCTCACGGGCATGATCCTCATCACAGAAATGACCGGGAGTTCGGAGCTGCTTCTGCCGATGCTCGCCGCCTGTTTTTCGGCGATGGCCACCGCCGCCCTTCTGCGCAACGCCCCGATCTACGACGCCTTGCGCGAAAGGGCGGCTTCGCTCGCCGGCCGCACGGGGAGCTGATTCAAGGTTTCCGCCCGAGGGACGGGGATGAGGCCGGACTTCACATTCATCGCCTTTGCCGATTGAGCCACACGTCTTTCCGTCGATGCCCGCGACAAGCGCGGGACGTTGATCGGGCGCGACGCGGTTAAAACGGCACAGTCGTTGCTAAAAGCGCACGTCATGTTGGATTGAATGTCATCAATCCGGGGAGAGCCGCGGCATGAGCAAATTCATATCCGCCCATGCCGGCGGCGCCGATTGGAAAGTCGCCCTTGGCTCCTGCTGGGCGCAGATCGGCTCTCAACTGCAAGACGGCGCCCGGCCCAAACTGGGCTGGTGTTATCTTACCGACCATTACACGCCCGCCGCGGGAAATATTTTGGATTCGCTCCAGCAGCGTCTGCCCGAGGTCCATTGGGTGGGCGCGGTGGGGGTTGGGGTCGGCGCGGACTCGGTGGAATATTTCGACGAGCCAGGCATGGCGCTCATGCTGGCGGATCTGCCGCCAGAATCCTTCAAGGTCTTTTCCGGCCAGAAGCCGCTGGAAGCCGGCGCGAACGGCTTCGAAGCCTTTACCGCGCTCGTCCACGCCGATGGCTCAAACCCCGATCTGCCGATCCAGCTCAAGGAATTGAGCGAAAAAACCGCCACCGGCTATTTGTTCGGCGGTCTTTCCTCGGCCAGAAATCAACCCCTCTGCTTTGCCGATGAGGTGCTGCTCGGCGGCCTCTCCGGCGTGGCGTTCGGCCCCGAGACGCCTGTGTTCTCCCGCGTCACCCAGGGCTGCCAGCCCATTGGGCCGCAGCGCGCCATCACCCGCGCGGAAGGCAATTATCTCGTCACGCTGGACAATGCTCGCGCGCTCGACTGCGCGCTGGAGGATTTGGG
The DNA here is from genome assembly GCF_036576025.1 of Methylocystis borbori. Classification (NCBI taxonomy): domain Bacteria; kingdom Pseudomonadati; phylum Pseudomonadota; class Alphaproteobacteria; order Hyphomicrobiales; family Methylocystaceae; genus Methylocystis; species Methylocystis borbori. The sequence continues at coordinate 5,922 of NZ_JAZHYN010000054.1, forward strand.
GCTCAGCCCCGAAGTCCCCGACCCGGAGTTGCGGGCGGAATTGGCAGAGACTCTCGCGGGGCTGGTCGACGCCGGCGAGGACGCCTCGGCCCGGCCGGGCCAATTCGGCGCCAATACGGAGGTGCGCCATATCGTCGGCGTCGGGCGCAAGGGCGGGCTGCTGGTGATCGCGGAGCAGATCAAGGCCGGCATGCAGCTGGCGTTCTGCAAGCGCAATGCGGAAGCCGCGAAGCACGATCTGCTGCGCATCATCGGGGAGGTGCGGGCTCAGGCCGAGTCCGCCGGCGGGGTTCGGGGCGCTTTGTACATTAGCTGTTCGGGACGAGGCGGTCCGCATTTCGGCCAACCCCATGCGGAATTTGAGATGGTCCGTCAGGCGCTGGGCGACGCGCCTCTCATCGGCTTTTTCGCGGGCGGAGAGATCGCCCGTCACCATTTATACGGCTACACCGGCGTGCTGACGGTCTTCGCCGAAATGGCGCCGGCCCGATCGTGAGCGCGGCGACCGGGCGCGCCGTCTCTGTGCAAGGCGAAGAAGATCGGATCGTTTCCGCCTATGGGGTCGTGATGCCCCGGATCATTTACGGCACGGCCTGGAAAAAGGAGCGCACCGCAGCTTTGGTGGAATTGGCGCTGCGTTCGGGCTTTCGCGGCGTCGACACCGCTTGCCAGCCCAGGCATTACGACGAGGCCGGGGTCGGCGCGGGGCTTTCCGCCGCATTGGGCGAGGGGCTGAAGCGCTCGGAGATCTATCTCCAAACCAAATTCACGCCCTTCAAGGGACAGGACCCCGACAATGTCCCCTACGACCCCAAGGCGAGCTTGAGCGAGCAGGTGCGGCAGTCGTTCCAGGCGTCGCTGCTCAACCTCCGCACGGATTATCTCGACGGCCTCGTCCTCCACTCTCCCTATCCCAAGGACAAGCACACCTTCGAGGTATGGCGGGCCATGGAAGGCCTTTGCGAGCAGGGCGGCGTGCGCCAATTGGGCGTCAGCAATTGCTATGAGTTGAAGAGGCTAAAGGCCATCTATCGGAAAGCGCAGATCAAGCCCGCGGTGCTTCAGAACCGGTTCTATGCCGAAACCCATTACGACCGGGATATCCGCGCCTTTTGCCGCGACCATGGCGTTCTCTATCAGAGCTTCTGGACGCTGACCGCCAATCCCAAGGTCCTGGCCGAGCCCCCTCTCGTCGAGATCGCCGCTAAATATGAGCGAACCGCCGCACAGCTTTTTTTCCGCTATCTGACCCAATCGGACATTGTGTGCCTCACCGGCACTTCATCCAAGGAGCATATGGCGCAGGACCTCGCCATCTTCGATTTTCGCCTCAGCCCCGCGGAATGCGGGGCGATCGACGCGCTGCTGCGCTGAACGGGCCGTGACGGTTTTCGCGTTGGATTATCGCCCGCGCTGATCCCAGGAGCCGCCCATCGTCTTGACGAGATGGATGTAGTCGAAGAGGTCGCTCAGCATGAAATGGCGGTTCTCGATCGTCTTCATATGGGCAAGCGTGTGGGGATCGCCTGCGAGATAGCGGGAGGCGGTCGTCCGGAACTGCTCAGGCAGGCTGAGATTGAAGGGAGAGGGCTGCGTCAGCATGCGGCAGATCTGATCGAACAGCAGCCTGAACCTTTCGTCCTCGGGGTCCATATAGACATCCCCGAAATCTTCCTTGTAACGGCCGAAAAGGGCGAGGTAGTCGTCGCTGTCAGGCTTGCTCTGCATTGGGCTGGTCCACCCCCTGTCGGAAAGCGAGCATGCATGAAAAATCGGCGCCACCGCTGCGAGGTTCGACGCTGGGGTCGCCAAAAGGCGAGTTTAATACCTGGAGCTTGCGGCGACCGCCAGCAGTCCGCGTCCTGAGGCGCGAGCGAACTCGCGTCTTAAAGGATGAGCGCCCAATGGCGTTTACGCTGGGTTTTGGAAGGCGTTCTATGCCGCGCGGCGGTGATGCGCGCCGCCGAAAAAGTCGAGATAGCGCGCGTCGATCCTGTCGATCGGCATCACGACGAAAACGTCGGTCGTATTGAATTTGCGATCCACGACCGCGCCGTCGCCGAAACGCGCCCCGACCTTGAGATAGCCTTTGATGAGCGGCGACAGCGCGTCGCGCGCCTTGCGCGGATCGAGCGCCTCGCGCGCGAGCATGCGCATCGGCACATGCAGCTCGCGCCGCGCGCTGACGCGCCACGCCTCTTCCGCCGGCGCGAAATGCGCAAGATAGCTCAGCGCCTGCGCATGGAGGAGCGGATTGGCGCCGGGAAAGCTGGCGCAGCCGAACATCACGTCGATGTCGTTCGCCAGCACATAGGCGAGAAGGCCGCGCCACAAGACCTCGATCACGCGCTTGCCGCGATAGGGCGCGAGCACGCAGGAGCGTCCGAGCTCCAGGACGCGCTTGCCGGCGTGGCGCGCGATGAGCGGCGCAATGTCATATTCGCCTTCCGAATAGAATCCGCCGGCCTTCGCCGCCATGTCGCCCCGCAGCAGCCGATAGGCGCCGACGATTTTCGGCTTGATCTTGCCGCGCCGGGTCGTTGCGGCGTGATCGATGACGATGAGATGATCGCAGAAGCTGTCGAAGCGGTCGGCGTCGCGGCGCGTGAAGGCCGTGCGCGCGTCGGGAATAGCGCCGCCTTCCTTGTAGAAGACCTCGTAGCGCAGACGCTGCGCCTTGCGGATTTCCTTCTTGCCGCGCGCGAGCCGCGCCTCAAAAGCGCCGAGCCGCGCAAGCGTTTCGTAGCGCGCCGCGTCGGCAATTTTGGGGTTCTTCAAACCAGGCTGCGGAAACTTTGCAAGGGCGAAGATCGTTTGACCGAAATCCGCGTTGATCGTCCACATTTCGCGATTCGCTCCGCTGCGGGCCGTCTTTCTGAAGATCACGGCGAGGCGAAGCTTTTGTGACGCGCCGATGTTGAGCGCTCGCGTCAGCCCGACGGAGAACGCCCGACATAGTTTCGCCGTCCTTCAAAACTTTGAGGGATGGCATGAAGATGAAACAGGGTTTTGGCGTCGCCGCGACGCTTCTGGCGGCGATGACGGCTGTGGCGCTAGCCGAGGCGCCGCGCGCCGGCTGTTACGAGCGCGTCTATGACGCGGACCATCTCAAAACGCATCGCGGCCAGTTCGTGCGCCATGCGCGGCTCAAGCTCGGCCCGACGTCCGTCCCGAAATCCGAAGGCGGCGCCAATCCGCCCGTCGCCGACGCCATCCTCCAGATATGGGCGGGGACGCAGCGGACGAGCTTCGATTCGCTCGGCGTCTGCTGGGCGGAAGGAGAGAGCCTCGTCTGCAACGGCTCGGATTCCGCCGCCGAAACCAGGGCCTGCAAGACGAAAGCGCCGGGCCTGCGCTTTTGCCGGATCGAGGGCGCGCATGACGGCCGCTTCCGCATCGAGGCGCGCCCCGAGGGATTGGCCGTCAAGGTCGTCGAGCTTCTCGAACTGCCGCAGACGGGCTCGGATGCGGGGCCGTTTCTCTATCTTAGCCCCGCCGACGCGGAGAACCGCGACTTCATCTTAAAAGCTGCGCCGGCGAAGGCCTGCGAATAGTTTTCCTCATCCTGGAGAGGGGTCGCGAGCGTCTCCGAAAGTCGCCCTTGCCGAATCTCGCAAGATGGTCGACCCTGCCTTGGGGCCCGACTGGAATTTTCCCCAATATCCACTAAATTCTCCACATATTGTCGTTCTATTAATTTTTGACCACTACATCTTGACGCCGTCGGAAGACTCGCGCAGTCTGGAGGCATCACGGAATGACGACGCGGCGAACATTCCCAAGGGAGTTCGGCCGTGCCCGGCGCCAGCCGGACGTGAGCGTCGCCTTGCGTGAAAGTATTCCTCGTTTTGGCGCGTCTTTAAGTCGCGGAACGCTTTCCGCGGGCGGGGGACGCGCGTCTTTCGAGTCTTTGGATTGGCGGACAATTGTCGCGGGCCGGCGAGCGGCTTCGCGCGGGCGAAGCCTGCGCTTTGAGGGGATAAGGAAATGAAGATCGAGCGGCGCTACACCAAGGCGGGCGAGTCTCCCTATGCGAATATCGAATTTCGCACGACGAAAAGCGAAATCCGCAATCCCGACGGCTCCATCGTCTTCTCCCTCGACAATATCGAGGTCCCCGCGCAATGGAGCCAGGTCGCGGCCGACGTTCTGGCGCAGAAATATTTCCGCAAGGCCGGCGTGCCGGCGCGGCTGAAGCGCGTCGAGGAGAATACGATCCCCTCCTTTCTGTGGCGCTCGGTCGTGGACGCCGATGCGCTCTCCGACCTCCCCAAGCAGGAGCGTTACGTTTCCGAAATCTCAGCCAAGCAGGTCTTCGACCGGCTCGCCGGCGCCTGGACTTATTGGGGCTGGAAAGGCGGCTATTTCGATAGCGAGGAGGACGCGGCGGCGTTCAGCGACGAGCTTCGCTACATGCTCGCCATGCAAATGGCCGCGCCCAATTCGCCGCAATGGTTCAACACCGGCCTGCACTGGGCGTACGGCGTCGACGGGCCGAGCCAGGGACATTTCTACGTCGACTACGCCAATGGCAAGATGGTGAAGTCGAAGTCGGCCTATGAGCATCCGCAGCCGCACGCCTGCTTCATCCAGTCGATCGAGGACGATCTCGTCAACGACGGCGGCATTATGGATCTCTGGGTGCGCGAGGCGCGGCTCTTCAAATATGGCTCCGGCACCGGCACCAATTTCTCGAAGCTGCGCGGCGAGAAGGAGAAGCTTTCGGGCGGCGGCTCCTCCTCGGGCCTCATGTCCTTCCTCAAGATCGGCGACCGCGCGGCGGGCGCGATCAAATCCGGCGGCACGACGCGCCGCGCGGCGAAAATGGTCGTCGTCGACATCGACCATCCCGACATCGAGCAATTCATCGACTGGAAGGTGAAGGAGGAGGAGAAGGTCGCTTCGCTCGTCACCGGCTCCAAGATCGTCAAGAAGCATTTGAAGGCGATCATGCGCGCCTGCGTGAATTGCGAGGGGCATGGCGATGATTGCTTCAACCCCGAGATCAATCCGGCCTTGAAGCGCGAGATCAAGCTCGCGCGCAGGAGCGACGTGCCGGATAATTACATCAAGCGCGTCATCCAATTCGCGAGGCAAGGCTATAAGGAGATTTCCTTCGACACTTACGACACGGATTGGGACAGCGAGGCCTATCTTACCGTCTCCGGCCAGAACTCGAACAATTCCGTGCGGGTGACGGACGAATTCCTGCACGCGGTCGAGAAGGACGGCGACTGGAATCTCGTCAAGCGCCTCGACGGCAAAGTCTCGAAGACGCTGAAGGCGCGCGAGCTGTGGGAGAAGATCGGCTACGCCGCCTGGGCCTCCGCCGATCCGGGCATCCAGTTCCATACGACGATCAACGATTGGCACACCTGCCCGGCGGGCGGCCCCATTCGCGCGTCCAATCCGTGCTCGGAATATATGTTCCTCGACGATACGGCCTGCAATCTCGCCTCGCTCAACCTCTTGCAGTTCCGCGACAATGAGACGAAGCGCATCGACGTCGATTCTTACGAACACGCCGTGCGGCTGTGGACCGTCGTGCTCGAAATCTCCGTGCTGATGGCGCAGTTTCCTTCAAAAGAGATCGCGCAGCTTTCTTACGACTATCGCACGCTCGGGCTCGGCTTCGCCAATGTCGGCGGCCTCCTGATGTCGTCCGGCGTCGCCTATGACAGCGAAGCGGGCCGCGCCATCGCCGGCGCGCTTGCGGCGATCATGACGGGCGTCTGCTACGCGACCTCGGCCGAGATGGCCAAGGAGCGCGGCCCCTTTGTGCGCTTCATGGAGAATCGCGAGTCGATGCTGCGCGTCATCCGCAACCATCGCCGCGCCGCGCATGGCGAACGCGCCGGCTATGAGGCGCTCGCGATCTCGCCCGTGCCGCTCGACAAAGCCGCTTGCCCCGATCCGCTGCTGATGGCGCGCGCCGCGGCCGCCTGGGACAGAGCGCTCGAACAGGGCGAGCGCTACGGCTATCGCAACGCGCAAGTGACGGTGGTCGCGCCGACCGGCACCATCGGCCTCGTGATGGATTGCGACACGACCGGCATCGAGCCCGACTTCGCGCTCGTGAAATTCAAGAAGCTCGCTGGCGGCGGCTATCTCAAGATTGTCAACCGCGCGGTGCCCGAGGGCCTGCGCGCGCTCGGCTATCGCGAAAGCGAAATCGCCGAGATCGAGGCCTACGCCGTCGGCCACGCCTCTCTTTCGAATGCGCCAGCGATCAACACCGCAAGCCTGCGCACGAAGGGCTTCCCCGATGACAAGATCGCCGCCATTGAGGCGGCGCTGCCTTCCGCTTTCGACATCAAATTCGTCTTCAACAAATGGACGCTCGGCGCGGATTTCCTCACCGGCGCCTTGAAGGTTCCGGCGGAATCGCTCGACGACAAGAATTTCGACCTGCTTGCGCATCTTGGCTTCTCGCGCGCCGACATCGACGCGGCGAATGTCCATATCTGCGGCGCGATGACGCTTGAAGGCGCGCCCTTCCTCAAGCCCGAACATTACGGCGTCTTCGACTGCGCCAATCCCTGCGGGCGCACGGGCAAGCGCTATCTCTCGGTCGAGTCGCATATCCGCATGATGGCGGCGGCGCAGCCCTTCATCTCGGGCGCGATCTCCAAGACCATCAATATGCCGAATGACGCGACGATCGAGGATTGCGAACAGGCCTATCTCCTGTCCTGGCGCCTCGCCCTCAAAGCCAACGCGCTCTATCGCGACGGCTCCAAGCTCTCGCAGCCGCTCTCCTCGCAGCTCATCTCGGGCGACGACGAGGAAGAGGACAAGGTCGAGGAACTTGTCGCGGCGAGCATGCCGGCGCGCGCGGCGCAGGTCGCCGAGCGCATCGTCGAACGCGTCGTGCATCAGGTGATCCGCGAGCGCGAGAAGCTGCCCGACCGGCGCAAGGGCTATACGCAAAAGGCGGCGGTCGGCGGCCACAAGGTCTATCTGCGCACCGGCGAATACGCCGACGGCCGCATCGGCGAAATCTTCATCGACATGCATAAGGAAGGCGCGGCCTTCCGCAGCCTGATGAATAATTTCGCCATCGCCATTTCGCTCGGCCTGCAATATGGCGTGCCGCTCGAGGAATATGTCGACGCCTTCACTTTCACGCGATTTGAACCCGCGGGGCCGGTGCAGGGCAATGACGCGATCAAGAACGCGACCTCGATCCTCGACTATGTGTTCCGCGAGCTTGCCGTCTCCTATCTTGGCCGCAACGATCTCGCGCATGTCTCGCCAGAGGACATCGGCCATGACGTGCTCGGCAAGGGTCAGCATGAAGGCAAGGCGCCGGAGACGAACTCGGCGGTCTCGCGCGGCCTCCTGCGCTCCAAGACCGACAAGCTGATGGTGGTGCAAGGCGGCGGCGCGACGGCGTTAAAGGCGGAGCCGACGCCGGAAATGCTGCATGAGGCGGAGGCGCTGTCGACGCTCGGCTGGACCGAGCCGACGAAGACCGTCACGGGCATGGCCGAAAAACGCGCCGAAGCGCGCATGAAAGGCTATGTCGGCGAAGCCTGCCCCGAATGCGCCAACTTCACGCTCGTGCGCAATGGGACGTGTTTGAAATGCGAGACGTGCGGCAGCACGACGGGGTGTTCGTGAGCAATGTTATCGATACGTTATTAGGAGAAGTCGGAAATCTCAAAAAATCGCGCCAGACTGTCATTCGGAGACCAAAATGACGACATCGAAACGTGACGCATCAAAAGCTGCAAAACTTCTCAAAAGCAAGACGTCTTCGAGAGACGTGAAGTCGGTGGCGGGATCTGACTTGGCGCAAGCAAAGCACAAGACCGCAAAGAAAAAGAAGTGAAAGGAATTCATACCACTTGAGCATCGGCGCTAAACAGGACGTAGACACTCGCTCCTTCGATCCGCAGCGCAGTCCTCGTCCTTCGAGACGCCGCCTTCGGCGGCTCCTCAGGATGAGGACTGCTTGTTGGCCCTTCAAGGTCGCGAGCGGACCTCATTCACACTCTGCGCATTGCACAATCCAAGGCCCCTCATCCTGAGGAGCGCGCGCAGCGCGCGTCTCGAAGGACGAGGGGCCGACTCCAGCTTGCGCCAATCAAGCAACGTCCTCGTTTTCGTGATGCGCCAATTCCGATGGCGCAGTCCTCGTCCTTCGAGACGCCGCTTTCAGCGGCTCCTCAGGATGAGGACTGCTTGTTGGCCCTTCAAGGTCGCGAACGGACGCGTCACTCATGCTCTGCACACTGCGCAAACCAAGGCCCCTCATTCTGAGGAGCCTGCGCAGCAGGCGTCTCGAAGGACGAGGGGCCGTCTTTAGCTTGCAGCAATCGCCTCTTTATCGTGAAGCGCCAATTCTAAATCGCGCAGTCCTCGTCCTTCGAGACGCGCCCTTTGGGCGCTCCTCAGGATGAGGACTGCTTGCTGGCGTTTTGAGGTCGCAAATGTTAGGCGCCGTTTAGCTTCAACAGCTGCGCAACCAAGGCCCCTCATCCTGAGGAGCGCGCGCAGCGCGCGTCTCGAAGGACGAGGGGCCGTCACCAGCGAGCGAGAACATTCGACAGCTGCATCGAACGCACGATCGGCGGATTCTGAATCGCGCAGTCCTCGTCCTTCGAGACGCCGCTTTCAGCGGCTCCTCAGGATGAGGACTGCTTGTTGGCCCTTCAGGATGGCTTGGGACCGCTTTTCTTATTTCTACGCGCCGCCAACGCCGGCAGCGCATCGTAATCGCCGCGGATCAGCGCCTCTTTCTTGGCGCGGGTCCAGCCCTTGATGCGCCGTTCCATCGCGATGGCGTCGGTCAGCAACTCGAAATGAGCAGACCAAGCCAATTTCACCGGCCTGCGCTGCGACGTATAGTCCGCGTTGATTCCGGCGTTGTGCTCGCTGATGCGGGTTTCAATCTCTTTGCGCGTGAGGCCCGTGTAGTAACTGCCGTCGGCGCAGCGCAGAATATAGACGCTCGCGCCCTCGATCCGCATCGCAGTCCTCGTCCTTCGAGACGCCGCCTTCGGCGACTCCTCAGGATGAGGACTGCTTGCGGCGGTTGCAAGAGGACGAGTGTTCGCCTCTGACTGGAGCGCGCGTCTCGAAGGACGAGGGGCCGTCTCCAATATGCGACAGCCAGACCGGCGCCCGTCGCTATGTTAGGACGATATGCGATACGCGGCACAAGTCTCTTTCCTCAATCCGTGATACAACTCTCTCCGTTCAATCATTGACGAATGGGGATTCCCATGACGCAAACTCGCTCCGTCGGAAGGCTTGCAATCGTGATGGCTGTCGCCGCGGCGGGCATATTGTCGTCCCGCGCCGTCGAGGCGGCCGACGCAGCGGACCTGGCGGCCGCCAATAGCGCCTTCTACGCGGCCTTGAACAATCTATTCGTGGGGGACGTCGCGCCGATGCGCGAGGTCTGGTCGCATGCCGATGACGTGAGCTACATGGGCCCGAGCGGGCGCTTTGAAATCGGCTGGGCGGACGTTTCCAAGGAATGGGATCTACAAGCGGCGCTGAAACTTGGCGGGCATGTGGAGCCGATAGAGACCCACGCCGTGGTCGGCGATGTCCTTGCTGTGGTTAACAACTACGAGCAGGGCGAAAATACCAATGCGATGGGCAAGACCGAGCGCGTGCGGCTAAGGGCGACGAACGTCTACCGGCTGGAGCAGGGCAAGTGGAAAATGATCGGTCACCACACCGATTTGCTGCCTTATCTTACGAAGTGACATATGTGAATCGACGCTCACGCGCTCGGCGGCATGTGAGTCCCTCACCCCGACAAGCGCGCGAAGCTCGCGTCTCGAAAGGCGAGGGGCGGGTCTGAGCCTTCCGCTTCGCGATGTGACGCGAGCAGCTCTTGCACATGCGCGCGAGTCTCGGTGGCGAGCGTCTTGCGATCCTTGCCCATGGTCGCGACTTCTTCGCCAAAAAGAATATGGCAGGACGCGCCGCCGCGTTTCATCAGGCTCCACAGATGCGGCAGGAAAGTCATGTCGCCATACCAGCCGACATCGATCTTCTTCACGCCGTCGGAATAAAAAATCGCCACGGGCGCGAGCGCCGGCGCCTCGCCTTGCGCCGCCATCGCCTCGAGCGCGGCGAAATGCGCGGAGCGGAACGGCAGGACCCCAGCGCCGTCGCTCGACGTGCCTTCGGGAAAGACGACGAGATCGCCGCCCGCGCGCAGCACGTCGGCGAGCGCCGCATTGACCCGCGCGACGTCATGGCGCGCGCCGCGCGCGACGAAAACCGTGCCCTGCAGCCGCGCGAGCAGGCCGAGCGCGGGCCAGCGCGCGACTTCGCTTTTCGCCAGAAAGACGAAAGGGTGAAGGCTGGCGAGCGCGATGATGTCGGTCCATGACACATGGTTCGCGACGACGAGGCGCGGCGCATGTCGGGGCAGGGCGCCTGTCGGCGCGACCTTGACGCCGATGATCGCGCAGATGACGCGGCAGAAGCCTGTCTGGATTTTATGTTGGATCGGCCAGCCGCGCCGGCGCGCCAGCGCCTGCACGGGAACGACAAAGACGAAGGCCGCCGTCATCGCGACGACGAAAGCGAGCGCGCGGAAATAGGGCATCGCGCGCAGATGGCGCGGCGATGAGACGGCCGTGTGACAGTTCGCGCATTAAGTTCGGCGTTGCGCCATAGGCCGATTTTGGCGCCGCGGCGGAAAGCAATGGCGCCTCGCCAAGGACTTCTTCGCGCAAGTTGTGCGGCGCATTCAACCTCGGGCTTGTTCAGCGGCACACGACGGCGCAGAATTAGTTCGATATTCGGGCCGCGCCGGGGGGATGTCGGTTAAATAATTTGAAAGCGCGCCATTATGACCCAAGGGCAGCAATTTTTCTTCAGCGCCTTGTTTGCGGCGCTTCCGGCGCGGTTGCGGATATGGCGCGGATTTGCCGCGGCGCTCATTATGCTGGCCTCAAGTTATGGCCCGTCCTATGCGCAAGCGTCGGCGAACGGCGTTGTCGCCGACGGCGATGCGGCAGCGACGGGGTTTTCCGGCGCGCCGGCGCCCCGGCTCATTGCGCCGCAGGCTAATCCCGCCGACCAAACCTTCATCGATCTTAACGGGCCGGCGCTGCGCGTCATCGATCTGCGGGGACCCTTTGCGCCGCCGCGGACGCAGCTGCTGCAGGCTCAAAAGCCCTTCACTCTGTCCGCCGGCCAGATTGGCCAAGTGTTCGCGGTCGCTTTGGACAATGCCTCTCCGCCGAATATTTACGCCGCCGCGACCTCGGCCTACGGGCTGCCCATCGTCGCGCCGAACGCCAGCGGCGAGGGCGCGCCGGTGCGAGCCAAGCAAGGCGCCCCCAACGCGAGCTTCATGCCGGGACTATTCGGCCCATCGACGCTTCAAGGCGGCCCCGGCTCGATCTGGCGGATCGACGGCGCGACGGGCGAAACGCGGCTGTTCGCCAATGTGATGCTCGACCAGACGCCAAATCCGGGCCCCGCGCTCGGCGGGCTCGCCTTCGACGCCGTCTCGAACAACCTGTTTGTCGCCGATCGCGGCACGGGCATGATTCACCGTTTCGACATGACCGGGGCGGAACGCAATCGCTACGACCACGGCGTGCAGGGGCGCCCGAGCGCCGGCCTGCCGGCGGCGCCGTTCAATCCGTCCAATCGTCTCGATATCGCGAGCACGCAGTTCCGAACCGAAGACCCGGCGACATGGGGCTACGCGCCTCCCGAACGGCGGGTCTTTGGCCTCGCGATTCACGCCGGCCGACTTTTTTACGCGGTCGCGGAAGGCCTGCAGATCTGGTCGGTGGGCGTCATGCCGGACGGCTCATTCGCGCCCGACGCGCGTATCGAAGTCACGGTTCCGCCCGGCGCGGGCGCGACGGAAATCTCCAAGATCGTCTTCGACGAACAGGGGCGCATGCTGCTGGCCGAGCGCGCCGCCCCGACCGGCGCTTATGACTTTGTCGCGCTGGCGCAGCCCGGAATCGGACGCGTCCTGCGTTACGCGCCGGCCTCGTCCGGAAACGAAGGCGGCGCCTGGCAGGCGGCTCCCGACGAATATGCGATCGGCTTCTCCGGCAAGATGAAAAACGCCGATGGCGGCGTCGCGCTCGGCTATGGCTACGATCCTTCCGGCAAGCTTAATCGCGCTTCCTGCGACGGCTTCCTTTGGGCGACGGGAGAGCAGTTGCGCGTTTCCGCCGATTCCGGTCTCGCCGCCCGACTGGCCCAAGGGGGCCCGGTGAATGTCAATGGCTTGCAGGGCAATGGCGCGGACCTTGTCCGGCCGGCCAATGCGCCGCCGCTCGCAAGTTATTTCGTCGATTATGACGATCGCTTCGACGATCCGAACGCCCGCGGCGCGCTTGGCGACGTCGCGATCCGCCGCAATTGCGCGCCCGCAGCGCCCGCGCCGACGCCCGCGCCTTCGGGCGCCCCTCCGAC
>NZ_JAZHYN010000055.1:0-17987 GCF_036576025.1 Methylocystis borbori
GGCGCGACAAGGCGGCTCCCTGGCCCGGCGCCGACCAGCGCCGCCGCCTCCGCGACGCTGCCGACGCCGAACATCGCCTGCACGCGCGGGGAATGAGTCGCCGCCGCCCCTCTGCGCGCGCGAAGCGCGGCGAGCGGCAGAAAGACGAGTTCGACGCCAAGTTCGCGCGCCGCCTCATGCAGTCCGGCTTCCTCGGCTTTGCTCTCGAGCGCGCAGAGCCGCGTTTGCCGCAGATCGACGTCATGCGTTTTCGCGACGCGCCGCACGAGATCGACGATGTCCTGCGCGGCGACGCCGCGCCGCGCGCCGATTCCGATGGCGTAACGGTCGTTCATCGCTTCACCGCGCGCCATTGCATCACCGCCAGGGCCGCCTCGAAAGTATGAAAGCGGCCGATGGGACGGGCATGTGAAAACTGCATGTTCAAAAGCTCGCCGCCCTTATCGCGATGCGCGTCGATAAGCAGCGCCTGCGTCTCGATCGTCACCGCGTTGACGACGATGCGCCCGTTGCCGGGGAGGGCGCTCCAGACTGCCTCTAACATCGGCGCGTCGGCGCCCCCGCCGACGAAGATCGCCTGCGGCGTCTCGAGACCCGCAAGCGCCTGCGGCGCTTCGCCGGTCACGACACGCAGATCGGGAACGCCGAGCGACAGCGCGTTGCGCGCAATACGCGCCGCGCGCGCCGCATCGCGCTCGATCGCGATGGCGCGATTGGAAGCGTCGCTCAGCATCCATTCGATGGCGATGGAGCCGGCGCCCGCGCCGATGTCCCACAGCCATTCGCCCTTGCGCGGCGCCAGCGCCGAAATCGTCACGGCGCGAATGTCGCGCTTGGTGAGTTGGCCGTCATGCTCGAACCAGTCGTCGGGCAGGCCCGGCGCGCGCGGGACGACCGGCGCGTCGTGATCGGCGTCGATTTCGACGGCGATCGTATTGAGCGGGGCGATGTCGCCAAGCGCGAATACTTCCGCCCGCGTGTCTCTGATCCGTTCATGAGGACCGCCAAGCCGCTCCAGCACATGAAGGCGGGATTGGCCCATGCCGCGCTCGGCGAGATGGCGCGCGAGGCGCGCGGGCGTCGTCTCGTCCCAGGAGAGGGCGATGAGCTTCGCGCGCGGCTGCAGATGCGGCGTCACGCGCTCGAAGGCGCGCCCATGCAGCGAGAGAAGCGCGCAATCCTGCTGGCTCCATTTGAGCCGCGCCGCCGCGAGCGAAAAGGCCGATGGCGCCGGGATGCAGAAAATCTCCTCATGCACGACATGACGCGAAAGGAGATCGCCGACGCCATAGAAAAACGGATCGCCAGAAGCGAGCACGACGATCGGCGTGCCGCGCCGCGCGAGAATATCGGGCAGCGCGTCGGTCAAAGGCGAGGGCCATTGCAGGCGTTCGGCTTTCGTCTCGACCATGGCGAGATGGCGCGCGCCGCCGACGATCAGCGAAGCCTCCGCGATCAGCGCGCGCGCCGCCGGCGCCAAGGCTCCTTCGCCGTCTTCGCCAATGCCGATCAGCGACAGCCAGGGCGCTTTCATGTCGCCTGCCGCGACGTATAGACCCAGTCGCGCGCCCCTTTGCGGGCAATGCGCCGCGTGCCGCTTGCGCCGATGACGACAAGCGTCGACATATCCACTCTGTCGCCTTCGGCCGCGTCGAGCCGCGTCAGGATGATTTCCTCATTCTCGCGGCCGACGGACTTGGCGAGGCCGACGAAGGTCTCTCCCGGCAGATGCCGGCGCAGCAAGGCGAAGGCGTCATTGATGCGCGTCGGCCGCGCGCGCGAAGCGGGATTATAAAGCGCGATGACGAAATCGCCCTGCGCCGCATGTTGAAGGCGCTTCTCGACCGTCTCCCAGGGCTTCAGATTGTCGGAGAGCGAGATCGCGCAAAAATCATGGCCGAGCGGCGCGCCGAGCCGCGCCGCCGCCGCCTGCATGGCGGAGACGCCCGGCAAAACGCGAATGTCGAGATCGCGCCATTCGCGCGCGCCCTGATCGACGGCCTCGAAGATCGCCGACGCCATGGCGAAAACGCCTGGATCGCCGCCCGAGACCACGGCGACGATGCGCCCCTGCGCCGCGCGCGTCAGCGCCTCCCGGGCGCGCTCGATCTCGACGCGATTGTCGCTTGCAAGCCGCGTCTGGCCGGTGCGCTCGGGCACGCGCGCGACATAGGGCGCATAGCCAATGACGTCCTGAGCTTCTTCCAGCGCCGCCTGCGCCTCGCCTGTCAGCCAGCGCGCGTCGGCGGGGCCGAGGCCGACGACATACAGCCGGCCGCTCATGGCCGGCGCCCTCGACCGGGCACGAGCGCCATGGAGAAATAAGGCGCCTCGTCGTCGCGCTTGTCGACGAAGCGCATGATCTTCTCGCCGGGCATGGCGCCGCGTTCGACATAGATCGCCCGTTCGATGACCCCTGCGCGGGTCATGGCGCGCCGCAGCTTGGCGAAATTGCCGCCGAGCTTCATCACCACGGCGGCGTCGGTCGCCGCGAGCCGCTGCGCAAGAATGTCTTCGTCGAGCGTCGCCGGCAGGACGGTGAGAATGTCGTCGCCCCAGGCCATGGGCTGGCGCGCGGCCGCGAAACATCCCGACATGCCGGAGACGCCGGCGCAAATCTCGATGCGAAAGCGCGCGTCGAGCCGCGCGAACATATGCATGAAGGAGCCGTAGAGCAGCGGATCGCCCTCGCAGAGCAGCGTCACGTCGCGGCCCTGTTCGAGAATAGCGCGAATGCGCCGCACGCTCTCTTCGTAAAATTCGCGAAGCGCCTGGGCATATTCGGGATTGTCGAAAGGAATTTCGGTCGTCACCGGATAAAGCAGCGCAATCTCCTCGCAGCGCGGGGCGAGATAAGGCGCGGCGATGGCGCGCGCATGGCTGGCGCGTCCCTCTTTGGCGAAGAAGGCGACGACCTTGGCTTCGCCGATGAGACGCGCGGCCTTCACCGTCACGAGTTCGGGATCGCCGGGCCCGAGCCCGACGCCAATGAGCGCACCGAGCGCGGCGGCGCCTTCATGCAGAGCGTCGGCGCGCGCGTTCATTCCGTTTCGCTCGCCAGCGCGTTGACGGCCGCAGCGGCCATGGCGCTGCCGCCTTTGCGGCCTTTGACGATGATGAAGGGGATGCGGCCATAGTCGCGCAGCGCCTCCTTCGATTCCGCCGCGCCGACGAAGCCGACCGGCATGCCGATAATCGCCGCGGGCGGCGCGGCCCCTTCCTCGATCATTTCGAGCAGCCGATAGAGCGCCGTCGGGGCGTTGCCGACGGCGACGAGCGCGCCGTCGAGCCGGTTGCGCCAGAGTTCCAGCGCGGCGGCGCTACGCGTATTGCCGATTTCGGCGGCGAGCGTCGGCACGCTGGGTTCCAGCAGCGTGCAGACGACGGGGTTTTCCGCAGGCAGCCGCGAACGCGTGACGCCATGCGCCACCATGTTCGAATCGCACAGGATCGGCGCGCCATTGCGCAGCGCGCCGCGCGCCGCGGCGACGAAGTCGGCCGAGAATTCTATGTCGTCCGCCAATTCCACCATGCCGCAGGCATGGATCATGCGGACCGCGATCTTTTCCTGCTCCGGCGCGAAGCGCGCAAGATTAGCCTCGGCGCGAATGGTCGCGAAGGAGCGCGCATAAATCGCGGCGCCGTCGTGGATATAGTCGAAGCGCCGCGTCATGACGTCCGCTCCGCCGCGCGCGCGGCAAGCTCGTGAAGCACGGCGTCGAAGGTGAGCGCGCTTGTACGCGGCGCGCCGCCCGCTTCGCCGTTTTCAATGAGATCGAAGCCATTCTCGGTCACGACGAGCGTGATTGGCGCCGCAGCGGGATGCGCGCAGCCCTTGGCGCAGCCGGAAAGATGCAGGACGACGCCGTCGGCGCCGCCGAGGCGCCGCGCGAGCGGCGCAAGCCGGCTCGCATAAGCGCGCGTTTCGCCAAGCGCCTGCTCGCATTCCGGCGCGCCGGGGCAGGCGACGACGGCGAGCCTTTCGTCGCCCGCCGATGTGATGAAGTCGAGGCGTTCCGCACGCGCGATGATTCTTCGCGCCGCTCCTTCGTCGGGCGTCGGGATCAGCAGGGCGCGCCAGGGCGTGAGGCGCAATTCATTCATGCCGTCGCCCGCTGCGAGTTCGGCGATGATGGCGAGTTCGCGCGCCCGCCAACGCCCGAAGGGCGCGGCGACGCCGGCGTAGGCGACCCCGCCATTGCGCTGCGCCCCATAAATCTGCGCGGGAGGCGTCGGCGGGCGCACAGCGGCGCCTCTTTTAAAGGAGAGCCCGGCGAGGCGCGGCATCGCCTCCGCGCCAAGCGTTTCGACAAGCGCGCCGACGCGGCGGAAGACATATGCATGAGCGGCGCGCAATTCGATGAAGGCGCGCGCGAGGCGGAGCGCCGACGCCATCGCTTCTTCCGGCTCAACGAAGGCGGCCAAATCCGGCGCGCCGGCGAGGCGGATCGCGACGCGGCCGTCCTTCGTCGCCTCGATGCGAATATCGGCCTCGGCGCCCGCGAGCGACAGCGCGCCGCCGTCGTCGATGAGAAAAAGAAATTTCGTCGGCAGGGCGCTGAGTCGCGGATCGCTCTGTAACGCCGTCGCGAGGCGGACGGCCATTGCATTGGCGTCGAAAGCCGCCGTGGCGTCGAGGCCCGCGAGCGGCGAAGCGATAATATTGGCGACGCGCTCCGCGTCCGCGTCTGGCGCAAGCAGGCCGATCGCGTCGAGGCGCCGCTGGGCTTCGAAGAGCGTCGCTTCGCTCATGCCGCGCAATTGCCATTGCGCACGCTGCGAGAGATCAATGAGCCCATTGCCGCAGCTTTCCGCGATCCGTGCGATCTCGCGCGCCTGCGCGGCGCTCATATGCGAGCCGATCGCCTTGGCGCGGATCAAGAGGCCGTCGCCGCTCTGCATGGGCGCATGGGCGCCGGGGCACCAGCCCTTGATTTCAGGCCTCAGTTGCAAGGCGGCTCCCTTCTTGCTCGCTCGCTTTGCCCAGAAGCGCGCGGACGCTGTTGCGCCGCGTGCGCCACAGGCCGCGCGCGAGCGCCTCGGAAAAAACGTAAGCGATGGCCTCCTGCGCGCGCGGGTTCTCGCGCGTCAAAAAATCGCGGATAGAGTCGTCGCCGAGCGTCGCCGCGAAGGCGAGATCGAATTGCGCATCGCTGACGAGTCCGCTCGTCGCGGCGAAGGCGTAAAGATTGTCAATCGTCTCGGCGATTTCGCCGGCGCCGCGATGGCCGTGGCGCATCTGGCCCTTGAGCCATTGCGGATTGGCGAGGCGCATGCGCAGCACGCGCGCGATCTCTTGCTTCAGCGCGCGGGCGCGCAAGCGTTCGGGGCGCGTCGCGTCGAGATGCACAAGCTCGGCCGCGCCGCCGAGCATGGCGTTGGCGGCGGCGAAGCCGCCCTCGAAATCGGCGAAGGCCGGGCCGGTGAGAACATCGACCTCCGCCATGTCCTGCACATGCAGATGCGCGTCGGCGCGGGCCACTTGCGCGCTGAAGGCGTCGAGCGCCGGCGCGCTTTCGCCCGCGCGCCCATAGGCGTGGCCGGCGGCGGCGAGATAGGCGCGGCCAAGATCGTCGCGGCTCGACCAGTCGCTGCTTGTAACGCGCGCGCTCACGCCAAGGCCATAGACGCCGTCGGCGGCGCCGAAGACGCGGCGAAGGTCCTCGGCTTCCGCCAACGGATTGAACGCCGCTTCTTCGTCGAGCGCGGCGACGGCGCGCACCGCGTCGTCGAAGAGCGCGATGAGACCCGGAAACATGTCGCGGAAAAGCCCCGAGACCTGCAGCGTCACGTCGACGCGCGGAAAGTCGAGCCGCGCCTGTGGCAGGATCTCGAAGCCGATGACGCGCGCGCTCGCCGTCTCCCAGCGCGGCGCGACGCCGAGCAGCGCGAGCGCCTGCGCGAAATCCTCGCCGCCGGTGCGGATGGTCGCGCTGCCCCAGAGATCGACCATGACATGGCGCGGATAGTCGCCATGGCTTTGCGCATGGCGCGTCATCACTTCCGCCGCCGCGCGCCGGCCAATGTCATAGGCCGTCTGCGTCGGCGCATGGCGCGGGTCGATGCAATAGAGATTGCGGCCCGTCGGCAGAACGTCGGCGCGCGCACGCGAGGGCGCGCCGGCGGGGCCGGGCTCGACGAAGCGCCCCGCGAGCGCGGCGAGCAGCGCCGAGCATTCGGCGCGCGCGCAGGCGTCGCGCATGGGATCTGGGTCGCTGCGCCCAAAGACATGCAGCCCGTCGCCGATGCGCATTTCCTTCAGGTCGCACATGAAGGCGTCGAGCCGCGTCAGCGTCTCGGCGATGTCGGCCTCTCGCGAGACGCCGCATTCGGCGGCGAGGCCGCTGCATTCGGCTTCGTCGATGATCGCGCCGGCGATGAGTCTGGCGCGGCGCGCGTCGAGCGCATTCGCGGTCGCATATTCGTCGAGCAGCGTTTCGATCTTCGCGGCGGCGTCGAAAAGCCCGGCGTCAACCAGCGGCGGCGTCAGATGGCCGATGGTCACGGCGCCTGTGCGGCGCTTCGCCTGCGCCGCTTCGCCGGGATCGTTGACGATGAAGGGATAGACGAGCGGCGTCGGCCCCAGCACGGCTTCCGGCGCGCAGCTTTCCGAGAGCATCACGGATTTGCCGGGCAGCCATTCGAGCGTGCCATGCGCGCCGAGATGAATGAGCGCGTCGATCTTTCGCGCGTGGCGCAACCAGAGATAGAAGGCGACATAGGCGTGGCGCGGCGCGCGCTGAATATCGTGATAGGTCTCATAGCGCTCCGCGCGCGCGCCGCGATCCGGCTGCAGCGCGATGACGAGCCCGCCGGATTCGATGCAGGAGAAGCGAAAGGCGCCGCCTTCGACGCTCGGATCGTCCTGCGGCGCCCCCCAGGCTTCGTTGACGCTTTCGACGAAGGCGGCGGGGAGGGTGGCGAGCAGCGCGAGATAGTCGTCGAGAGAGAAACTGACGACGAATGTCCCATCTTCCAGATGACGCAACAAGGATAACGCGCTCTCCCCTCTCCCGCTTCCGGCGAAGCCGGGTCGGGTGAGGGCCCTCATCCGTCGCCACTGCGTGGCGACACCTTCTCCCGCAAGCGAGAGAAGGATGGCGCGCTCAGAGTCAGCGCCAACATCATATCCCGCCTCTTGCAGCGCCTCGATAATCTCATACGCGCTCGCCTCGGCGTCGAGGCCGATGGCGTAGCCGCCGCGCCCGCGGCGGGCGGGATAGTCGGAGAGAATGAGCGCGAGGCTTTTCTCGGCGTTGGGCTTGCGCCGCAGCCGCGCCCAATTCATCGCGAGATCGGCGACGTAAGCGATGCGCGAACATTCCGGCGCATGGCGCGTTTCGCTGAATTCCGTCGCGAGTCGAAGCGGCGATTCCTCCTTGAAGGAAATGGCGCGAGTGAAGATGCGCCCGTCGACTTCCGGCAGCACGACATTCATCGCGAGATCGGCGCCATTGGCGCCGCGCATGGAGGCGGCCCAGGCCGCGCGCGAAGAGGTGGCGAGCGCGATCTGCAACACCGGCGCGTCGGCGCGGTCGAGCGCGCTTCCCCCGTCGCGACGCGCCGAAAAGGCGGTGGCGTTGAGAATGACGTCGGGCGCAAAAGCGTCGAGCGACCGCGCGACGAAACTTTCGCTCTCCGCGTCCTTCAGGCTGGCGACATAAAGCGCCTCGACGCAAAAGCCGCGTTCGGCGAGCGCGTCGGCAAGCGCGAGGATCGGCGCGACATCGTCGGCAAGATAAAGCGCGCGGTAGAAAACGATGGTCGCGCGCAGCGTTCCGCCCGTGCGACAGGCGCCGTCAAAGCGCCCCGCATTGGCGACGGGAACGCTCTCGCGCCACGGCGCCTCAAAGCCCCCCAGCGTCGCGGCGTAGCCGAGGAACGCGCGCAGATTGTCCGGCCCGCCATGCTGGAAAAAGCGCCAGATGCGCGCGAGCGCGCCCGCTTCAAGCGTCGAGGCTTGCGCGAGACGCGCGTCGCCATGCGCGTCGCCCGGAACAATGGCGAGCGCGACGCCGCGAGTCCGCGCGAGCGCCTGCAATTCGTCGACGCCATAGGCCCAATAGTCCTTGCCGCCGAGAAGGCGTACGACAATGAGCTTCGCCTGGCGCGCCACGGCGTCGAGATAGAGATCGACGGAGTAGGGGTGCTTCAATTGCGCCAGCGACGCGCAGCGCAGGCTCGGAAGATTGGCGGCGTCCTGCTCATAAAGACGCGCAAGCAGGCGCAGCTCCGAATCCGAAAAGGACAGAAACAAAATATCGGCCGGCGTCTGCCCAAGATCGACCGCCGCGTCGGCGTCGTCGAGACCATGGAGATCGCGCGGGAGGAGATGCATGGCGGATCACGGCTGCGACAGCATGGCGATGACGGCGTCGCGATCGATGCCCTTCTCGCCGATGACGACAAGACGGCTGGCGCGCGCTTCGCCCGGCTTCCAGGCGCGGTCGAAATGATGCTGCACGCGCGCGCCGACGCCCTGCACCAGCAGGCGCATCGGCTTGCCGGCGACCTCGATGAATCCTTTGACCCGCAGCACGTCATGCGCGCGCGCCGCGCCAATGATCCTCTCGATCAGCGCCGTCGGCTCGACGATCGCCGGCAGGGCGACGACGAAACTGTCGAAATCGTCGTGATCGTGGCCGGGCTCCAAATCATGATGCGAGGGACGATTGGCGATGTCGCTCTCCGCCGCGGCGTTGAGGCCGAGCAGGATGAGCGGATCGACGCGGCCCTCGCGCGCGCGCACCACTTTCGCGGCCTCGCGCGCGCCCTCCGCGAGACGCGCGGTCACCGCGCGCTCTTCGTCGGCGTCAAGTAGATCCGTCTTGTTGAGGATGATGAGATCGGCGCAGAGAAGCTGATCCTCGAACACTTCTTCGAGCGGATTGTCGTGGTCGATCGTTTGCGTCTCTTCACGTTCTTGCGCGATCGCGTCGAGATTGTCGGCGAAACGCCCTTCCGCTACCGCCTTGCCGTCGATGACGGCGATGACGCCGTCGACGGTGAGCTTCGAGCGGATCGCCGGCCAGTCGAAGGCTTTGACGAGCGGCTTGGGCAACGCGAGGCCCGAGGTCTCGATGATGATGTGATCGGGGCGTTTCTCATGCGCGAGCAGCGCCTCGATCGCGGGGATGAAATCGTCGGCGACCGTGCAGCATAGACAGCCATTGGCGAGTTCGACGATATTTTCCTCGGGACAATTTTCGACGCCGCAGGCGCGCAATATTTCCCCGTCGACTCCAATGTCGCCGAATTCATTGATGACGAGCGCGAGGCGCCGGTCCTTGGCGTTCTCCAGCACATGGCGGATCAGCGTCGTCTTGCCGGCGCCGAGAAAGCCGGTGACGATCGTCGTCGGGATTTTGGCGGCGCTCATCAGGCTTCCTCTTCGCGCGACAAAAGCCGCCAGATAAGGCCGGCGAAAACGCCGGCGAGCGTCCAGCTCGCGGCCTGTACCGCGAGCGAAGAGGCGGCGAAGCGCGCGGCGAGTTCGGCCGGGACGGCGCTGTCGGGCGTCGCGGGCTGCGGCGCGAAAAAATGCGGCAGGGCGATCAGCGCGACGCCTATGAGCGTGGCGGCGATTCCATCGAGTCGCAGCAGCGCATAAAGTCCGGCGCCGGTAGAGGCCGCCGTGGCGAACCACCAGATCTGCCGTCCCGTGAGATCGGTCTCCGCCATGCCCGGAAGCTGCGGCGCGAGGCCGAGACTCGTCGCGAGCCCCGTCGCCGCGAAGGCGCAGGCGGCCCACAGCGCAGCGCGGCGCGGGCCGATCCTTTCGCCGGAGAGAAGCATGGCGGCGATGAGGATCAACGCATAGCCGATCGAGACGGCGATGGTCGCGACGCTCGTCGCGGCGGTTCGGCGCAAGCCTTCGAAAGCGGGCGCGGCCTCTGCGGCGCTTTCATGCGCGTGCTGCGCCGTCTCATAGACTTCGGCCGCGAGAATGAGCGGCGTCGTCGTCAGATGCTGCAGGGCCGCGACAGCAAGCCCCGCAATCAATCCGGCGACGAGGCCGGTCGCCAAAACGCGCGCGATCACGCGTGATTCGGCTTAGTGACAGGGAAAGGAGAGGGCGTGGCGCGTATCATGCGCCGCCTCATGCACGCTTTCGGGATAGGCGAAGCCGGCGAGCCAGACGAGGCCGACGCCGAGAAACAGCGCGACGACGGACGCTTTCAGCGCTTCGGCCTTGGAAGGCGCGAGCGCGGCGGAAGTAGCGAATGATTTGGCGTTCATAATCTGTCTCCCTGCCGCCCCGCCGGCGGCGCTGCGATGCGTGTGGCGAAAATCGCCGCGACGGCAGGTCTCCTGGCTCCCGGGTCCCAGGTCCGCGCCGCCTTCCCAAGCGCGCTCTTTCAAGCCTATCGCTCAGTGGCGGATGGCGCGGGCCTCGCCGGCTACAGTTGCGGGGGCAGCCGCGGAAATGTCGAAAAAGACTCGCCGCGTTCCCTCTTCGCCTTCTTGCGAAGGACCGTCGCGATTAGTCATATGCGCGCGTCATGCCGCCGTCAAACGGGTAAAGGAGCGCGCGATGGCCGAACCGAATGAAGACGAAG
Organism: Methylocystis borbori; assembly: GCF_036576025.1. Lineage (NCBI taxonomy): Bacteria > Pseudomonadati > Pseudomonadota > Alphaproteobacteria > Hyphomicrobiales > Methylocystaceae > Methylocystis > Methylocystis borbori. The sequence continues at coordinate 10,560 of NZ_JAZHYN010000055.1, forward strand.
AAGCGCGCCGCCATCGCGAGAAGATGGAGAAGCGCAAGGCCGTTCAGGACGCCGAGGTCGCGAGCAAGACCATTACGCGCAAGGGCCTGCTCATGGTCCATACCGGCGCCGGCAAGGGCAAGTCGACGGCGGCTTTCGGCCTCGTCTTGCGCGCGCTTGGCCATGGCTGGAAGGTCGGCGTCGTGCAATTCGGCAAGGGCCAATGGCGCAGCGGCGAGCGCGACATGCTCGAAAAGCTCGGAAACGTCTCCTGGCATACGCTCGGCGAGGGCTTCACCTGGGAGACCCAGGACCGCGCCCGCGACGAGGCGGCGGCGCGGCGCGCCTGGGACAAGGCCTTAGAGCTTATGGACGACCCCGAAATCCGGCTGCTCGCGCTCGACGAATTGAACATCGCGCTGCGCTACGAGCATCTGCCGCTTGCGGAAGTGCTCGCCGCGCTCACGGGGCGGCGCGACGATCTCAACGTTGTCGTCACCGGGCGCAACGCCAAGCCGGAACTGATCGCCTGCGCCGATCTCGTGACGGAAATGACGCTGGTGAAGCACCATTTCGCCGCCGGCGTCAAAGCGCAGGAGGGGATTGAGTTTTAGGAGCGGATGCCGCTGGAACGGAACGGCCACCAAAAAGAGGCCGACGCCCGGTCTTGGCCGGAGGCGTCGGCTCCTGTCTCGATCCATGGCGTAACCGCTGGACCGCCCTACACGAAAAACCGGAGGCGATAAAACCCCCGGCAAGTCGTTGCAGGGGTCGTCTTACTGAATCATCTTGGAAGTGCGGCCCACGCCTTCGCCTTCCATGCCCTGGCGGTTGCCCGTGCCGTTGGTTCCCTCGGGAGAGATCCAGTCCGGAACCCATGTCAGAGCGACGACGACGAAAGCCACGAAGGCGGCGACCCAAAGAAGCATCTTACCGATATCGCCGGAGCTGTGAACGTTGACGGCCATGCGATTTCCCCCTGTTCTTGATTTTAGCTGAATGCTTGCCGCATCGTGGTTAGCCTAGCTTGTTTCAACGCGGATGGCAATGCGTTCATTGAGGGGGTTTAAAAGGAGTCAAAACTGGATATTTTTTAAATGAAAACATTATGTTGACATGCGACAACTGGTCGCGGCCACATGAAATTTCGCGCCGCAAAAATCGATGCCTTTGCCTAAATTCGCGCCGCTTCGCCGACCGCCGCTCCAGCATCGTCGAGAGCGGGCGAAACGGCCGCGCCGAGCCGGCGCTTTTTGGCCCCTTGCCGGCCCGCGGCGCTTCGCCTATAAGCGCCGCCATCCCACAGGCGAGGGTTCATGCGGCGTCTGCCTCAAGACGTCGTTCCGGTGGCCGGCTTCCGGCCTCTCAAATTCCCTTTCGCCGCGGCTCAACCGGAGAAACGACAATGGCGCTTCCTGATTTCACCATGCGCGGCCTTCTTGAGGCCGGCGCCCATTTCGGCCACCAGTCGCACCGCTGGAACCCGAAAATGGCCCCCTTTATCTTCGGGGCGCGCAACAACATCCATATCATCGATCTCGCGCAGACGGTGCCGTTGCTGCATCAGGCGCTTAAAGTGGTGTCCGACACCGTCGCCAAGGGCGGCCGCGTGCTTTTCGTCGGCACCAAGCGCCAGGCGCAGGATGAGATCGCCGACGCCGCCAAGCGCAGCGCGCAATATTACATCAACTCCCGCTGGCTCGGCGGCACGCTGACGAATTGGAAGACGATTTCCGGCTCGATCAACCGCTTGCGCAAGCTCGACGATCAGCTCTCGGCCGGCGGCGCGGGCGTCACCAAGAAAGAGCGCCTGCTGCTCACCCGCGAGCGCGACAAGCTCGAGCGCGCGCTCGGCGGCATTAAGGACATGGGCGGCACGCCGGACCTTATTTTCGTGATCGACACGAATAAGGAGCAGCTGGCGATCAAGGAGGCGAACCGCCTCAAGATCCCGGTCGTCGCCGTGCTCGACACCAATTGCGATCCCGACGGGGTGTCGCATCCGATCCCCGGCAATGACGACGCCGGCCGCGCCATCGCGCTTTATTGCGACCTCATCGCCAAGGCGGCGCTCGACGGCATTTCGCGCGGCCAGGGGGCGCTGGGCGTCGACATGGGCGCGGCGGAGACGCCGGAGGCCGAGCCGGCGCTCGAGGGGCGCCCGGTCATCCGCGAGGATTTGCGCACGGCCGAGGAGATCGCCGTCGAGGCCGCAACCGCGGATGCGGAAGCGCCGAGCGAGGCTTTCGAACTCCTGTCGGCGCCGCGCGGCGCGCCCGACGATCTCGCCAAGCTTCACGGCCTCGGCCCGCAGCTCATCAAGAAACTGAACGACGCCGGCGTCTATCATTATTGGCAGATCGCGGCGATGACCCCGGCCGATGTGGAAAAGCTCGACGCCGAATTGAAGCTCAATGGCCGCATCGCGCGCGACGGTTGGGTGGATCAGGCGAAGTCCCTGCTCGCGGCCTGATCCGCCCGTCACGTTCACAAATTAAGACGCGCGCGCCGGTCCGATGGGCCGGCGCCGTCGCATGATCCCTAGAAAAGGAATTTCGACCATGGCTACGATCACCGCCGCCCTTGTGAAGGAACTGCGCGAGAGCACCGGCGCCGGCATGATGGATTGCAAGGCCGCGCTCACCCAGACCGACGGCGATTTCGAAGCGGCCGTCGACTGGCTGCGTAAGAAAGGCCTCTCGAAGGCGGCGAAGAAAGCCGACCGCGTCGCCGCCGAGGGCCTCGTCGCGGCGCTGACGGGCGACAAGACCGGCGTCGTCGTCGAAGTCAATTCCGAGACGGATTTCGTCGCCCGCAACGCCGACTTCCAGACGCTCGTGAAGAACGTCGCCGAGGTGGCGCTCCAAAGCGGCAAGACCGACGTCGAGGCGCTCGGCGCGGAAGCCTATCCCGGCGGCGGCTCGGTGGCGGAGGCGATCACCAACGCCATCGCCGCCATCGGCGAAAATCTCACGCTGCGCCGCGCCGCGTCCTTGAGCGTCGAGGACGGCGTCGTCGGCCGCTATGTGCATGCGCAGGTCGTCGACGGCCAGGGCAAGATCGCGGTGATCGTCGCGCTCGAATCGAAGGGCGACAAGGAGGTGCTCGCCGCGCTCGCGCGCCAGCTCGCGATGCATGTCGCGTCCGCCAATCCGCTGGCGCTCGACGCTTCCGGCCTCGATCCCGCGACGGTCGAGCGCGAGAAGAAGCTCCTCGCCGAGAAGAACGCCGGCAAGCCCGAGAACGTGCTTCAGAAGATCGTCGAATCCGGCATCAAGACCTACGCCAAGGAGGTTTGCCTGCTCGATCAGGTCTCGAACCATCCCGATCATAACGCCAAGACGGTCGCGCAGGCGGTGAAGGAGCTGGAAGGCAAGGCGGGCGCGCCGATCGCCATTAAAGGCTTCAAGCGCTATGCGCTGGGCGAGGGCATCGAAAAGGCGACGAGCGACTTCGCCGCCGAGGTCGCCGCCGCCGCGAAGGGGTAATCTACCTCCCTTTCGTTCGATATCGTCCCGGGTCGCCAAAGCGGCCCGGGTTTTTTGCGCGCGGTTGCGCCTGAAACATTCGTCGGCGCGGGGCGTTTAGACTCGAGCGTTTTCGCTTAGAGCAGGTTCCGAAAAAGTTGACAGACTTTTTCGATAAGAACTTGCTCCAGCCTATTAATTTGGCGCGATTTCTTATCGATCAGACGATCTCGACTGATCGGAAAGCGCGCTAATTGGCGGAGACCGAGCAGACGGAGCGACGCATGCGCAGCAAAAAAAACGCCGCAGATGACATCCTTCGCGGACCTCGCGCAGAGAGCTTCGCGAAAGCCACGGCTTCGATGCTCGGATTTGCCGACTCGCCGAGCGGACGGCCGTTGTCCGACCCTCGGCGTCTCCACCCCAAGCCCCCCTTCGAGAAACAGACGCAGCCCTGGCCTGGCCTCGCCGGCCAAATGACGCCGCGTCCCGATCACGGAGAGGACAGTTACAAGGGCTCCGGAAGATTGCTTGGCCGCAAGGCGCTCATCACCGGCGGCGACAGCGGCATTGGCCGGGCGACCGCCATCGCCTTCGCGCGCGAAGGAGCGGATGTCGCGCTCAACTATCTTCCGGAAGAAGAGGCCGACGCCGAAGAGGTCATGGATTTGATGGGCGAAGCCGGCGTCAAGACGACGGCGATCCCTGGCGACATCCGCGACGAGGCGTTTTGCATAAGGCTCGTCGAAGACGCGGCGCGGGACCTTGGCGGCCTCGATATTCTGGTCAATAACGCCGCGCGCCAGCAGGCGCGCGAATCGATCCTCGACATTACGACGGATGACCTCGACTGGACCTTCCGCACCAATCTCTATGCTCTGTTCTGGATCACCAAGGCTGCGGTTCCCCACTTGCGGCCGGGCTCCGCGATCATCAATACGAGCTCCATCGTGGCGTTCGATCCGTCGCCGCATCTTCTCGATTATTCGGCGACGAAGGCGGCGATTCTCAATTTCAGCAAATGCCTCGCCAAGCAGCTCGCCGAGCGGGGGATCCGCGTCAACGCCGTCGCGCCGGGACCGTTCTGGACGGCGCTGCAGCCGAGCGGCGGGCAGTTTCCCGACCATCTCACGAAGTTCGGCCACGACACGCCCTTGGGGCGTCCGGGCCAGCCCGCCGAGATCGCGCCGCTTTACGTGCTTCTCGCCTCGAACGAGGCGAGCTTCTGCACAGGTCAAGTCTTCGGCGCGACGGGTGGCGAGGCGGGTCCCTAACGCTGGTCCACTTGCGGCGGCGGCGCGCCGTTCGTATGAAGGTCGCGCCCCGCCTCAGCCAGCGAGATTCGCCAGATGTCAGACCACGCTCCGACGCGACGTTACAGGCGCGTGGTCGTCAAACTGTCCGGCGAGGCCCTCCAGGGTTCCGCGCCGCATGGGCTCGACGCCGCGACGCTGGCCCGCATTGCCGCCGATCTCGCGAACGCCGCCGCGGCCGGGCATGAAATCGCCGTCGTCGTCGGCGGCGGCAATTTCTTTCGCGGCATCAAGGGCGCCGACAGCGGCATAGAGCGGGCGCGGGCCGACTCGATCGGCATGCTCGCCACCGTCATGAACGGGCTCGCGCTGGAGCAGGCGGTCGAAGGGCAGGGGCGCGCCGCGCGCTGCCTCTCCGCCGTGCCGATGCCTTCGGTGTGCGAATCCTTCTCGCGCCGCGCCGCCCTGCATCACCTCGACAAGGGCCGCGTCGTCATCGCGGCGGGCGGCACCGGCAATCCGTTCTTCACGACGGACACCGGCGCCGTGCTCCGCGCGGCGGAGCTTTCGGCCGACGCGGTGCTGAAGGCGACGCAAGTCGACGGCGTCTACACCGCCGATCCTAAGCGCGATTCCAGCGCGACCCGCTACGAGCGCCTCACCCATGACGAGGCCATCGCCAAAAATCTCGCGGTGATGGATACGGCGGCCTTCGCCCTTGCGCGGGAGAATAAGATTCCGATCATCGTCTTCTCCATCGCCGAGGAGGGCGCGATCGCAGGGGCGCTCGCCGGGACGTCCCGCGCGACGCTGGTCGCGCCTTAAGCCGCCTTTTCGCGCCCGGCGAAAAACATGTCACAATGCGCGGCGCGGGCGGGAGGAACGCCGGCGCCCGCCGGGGCGAACGCATCATTGGCCGCTTTGCCAGGCCAAGCCTGAAAGAATAAAAAGCTCGAGCCGCGCCGCTATTCTTAAAAAAGCGGCGGCTTGCGAAGGATGGGTTGCACACATCATGGCGGAAATTTTCGACCTAGCGGATTTAAAGCGCCGCATGCAGGGCGCGCTCGCGACGCTCAAGCACGAATTCGGCGGGCTGCGCACCGGCCGCGCCTCGGCGAGCCTGCTCGATCCGGTTCATGTCGAGGCCTATGGCCAGGCGTCGCCCCTCAATCAGGTCGCGACGGTGAGCGTGCCGGAGCCGCGGCTGATCTCGGTGCAGGTATGGGACAAAGCGCTCGTGATCGCCGTCGATAAGGCGATTCGCGAGGCGAACCTTGGGCTCCAGCCGACGGTGGAAGGGCAGATCCTGCGGATTCGCATGCCGGAATTGAATGAGCAGCGCCGCAAGGAGCTCGTCAAGGTCGCGCATAAATACGCCGAGGACGCGCGCGTCGCCGTGCGCCACGTGCGCCGCGACGGCCTCGACATCTTGAAGAAATTGCTGAAGGATCACGCGATTCCCGAGGACGACGAAAAGCGTCACGAGACCGAGGTGCAAAAGGCGACCGACGAGATCGTGAAGGAGATTGACGCCGCGCTCGCCGCCAAGGAAAAGGAAATTATGCAAGTATAGAATAGTTCGTCGCGGCGCGGAGCGCTTTTATTGCTATTCTCCTACTGGGAATCCGGCCCGACGACATTGCGGAACCTTGAAATGGCGGCAGGCGACATTCTGGAGGCGGAGACGAACGCGCGGGACTTGCGCGCGTCGCCCCGCCATGTCGCGCTGATCATGGACGGCAACGGCCGCTGGGCGGCGGCGCGCGGCCTGCCGCGCTTCGAGGGGCATCGTCGCGGCGTCGAGGCGTTGCGCCGCGCCGTGCGCGCCGCCATCAATCTTCGCATCGACTATCTCACCGTTTATTCCTTCTCGGCCGAGAACTGGTCGCGCCCGCGCGAAGAGGTCGAGATGCTTCTCGGCCTGCTGCATCGCTTCATCCGCAACGATCTCGCCGAACTTCACGCGAGCAATGTGCGCGTGCGCGTTATCGGCGCGCGCGGCGATCTCGCGCCCGAGATATTGGACCTGCTCCGCGAGGCGGAGCAGGTGACGCAGGCCAACGCCGGCCTCACCCTCGTCGTCGCCTTCAATTATGGAGCGCGGCAGGAGATCGCGGCCGCCGCGCGCGCGCTCGCCGAAATGGTCGCGCTGGGGCGGCTCGCGCCGGGGGAGATCGACGCCGAAGCGATCGCCGCGCAGCTCGACACCGCCGACATTCCAGACCCCGATCTCATCATCCGCACGTCGGGCGAGCAGCGGCTGTCGAATTTCCTGCTGTGGCAGGCCGCCTATGCGGAATTCGTCTTCCTGCCGATCCTGTGGCCCGATTTCGACGAAGTGGCCTTTATCGGGGCGCTCGCGGAATACGGCCATCGCGACCGGCGTTTCGGCGGGCTCGACGCCGCGGCGCCCGGCGCCAAGACCGCTTCATGACGGCGGATGGAGAAGACGGCTTTGTGAGCGCGCCAGCCAATTCCGCCGCCGCGCCGCCCAAGAAAACGGCGAAATGGACGCCGGCCGGCGGTTTCGCCGATCTCGGGGCCCGCGTCGCGTCAAGCGCGGCGCTGGTCGCTCTCGCCCTTGGCGCGCTTTACATTGGCGGCGGCGTTTTCGCGCTGTTCTGGCTCGCCGCGGCTTTCGCGGTGAATTGGGAGTGGCAGGGCCTGATCGACGCCGAGCGTCGCGCAGCGCGGGTGGCGATGGGCGGCGCGGCGCTCGCCGCCGGGGC
>NZ_JAZHYN010000056.1:0-17959 GCF_036576025.1 Methylocystis borbori
CGCGGCGCGCCGGGCGCCGTGGGCTGGGCCGCCGGATCGAAAGCGTCGCCGCGTCTACCGGGCGCCGGGTTGGACAGGGGCGCGGGCGAAGCGGGCGGAGGAGCGGCGGTCGGGGACGATGGCTGCGAAAGCGGCATGGGCTGGGAAACAGGATCGCCCGCCCGTGGGGGCTCGGGCCGCGCCAGACGCAGCTGCTCCTCGAGAAGCTGCACCTTATGCTGCAATTCCTCGTTCTGGCCGGTCAGTCGGCGAATGTCGCGCTCGAGCCTGTCGATGCGCATGACCAATTCGGACGGATCGGGCGAATCCGGCGCGTCATTGATCCCCCCCGGCGGGCGCTCATAGCCCTGGACGGGAATGACGTCGCCGTTTTGCCGGCCGCCGCCAAAGATTTCGAAGCCTTGCGCGCCGCTCGCGCCAAGGAGGAGAGCAAGAAGGAGTGCGAAACGAGAGAGCATGGCCGCAAGAGGTGTGAAGAGCGCGGAGGCCGTCGCTTTTGCCGCGCTTGCCTGACGACGCCATAGCATAGGCGTTCTTTCGGCCAAATTTGGGCGGCGCAGGCGCGGCGCGGCGGCGACCGCAAAAATTTGGTGGGGGAGCCCGAACCCGCCGCGCGCCGGCCTCGCCGCGTTAGCGAGGAGAATGCTAGGATCGGGGCGTTTGGCGGGCGACGCCGCGATCATCGCTTTCATGAGGGCGTTTTGTCGCAGAGATTTATCTACTTATTTTGGGCGGTCTTTTTTTTGTCCTCTCCCGCCGCCGCTTTTCCGCCCGCGCCCGAAACGGGCGATTGTTCGCTGGAAGGCGCCGCGCCCGCCACTGTCGCCGCGGTGGACGAGGATTTCGAACTGCTGCTCGACGACGGTCGGCGCGCGACGCTCTCTGGCCTCGAATTCCCGTCGAAAGCCGGGGAGGGGTCGGCCTTTCGGGAGGCGGCGCATCGACGCCTTTCCGAGTGGCTCGCGGGCCGCGACATATTCGTCGGCGCCTTCGCCGCCGCGCCGGACCGCTGGGGACGGGTATCCGCGCGCGCTTTCGCGGCCTCGGGCGAGGGGAAGGACGCGCCGCTCGTTTCGGTCGCGGCGGCGCTGCTTTCGGCGGGCGAAGCCCGCTTTCGCCCCGAGCCCGCGGCCGCGCCCTGCGCCAAGGATTATCTCGCCGCCGAGGCGGCGGCGCGCGAGGCCGGGCGCGGGCTTTGGAGCCAGCCCATGTTTCGCGAGATCGATCCCGGCGCGCCCGGCGCCCGCGAGGATTTGCTCCGGCGCAAGGGCATGGTGATCGTCGCCGGCGCCATACGGTCGGTCGGCGAGACAAGCCGCGCCGTCTACCTCAATTTCGGACAAAAAAGGCGGGATGATTTCTCCGTCGTGATTTCGCGGCGCAATTTGACTATGTTCGCTGGAATCGAGCTTCGCTCGCTTATTGGGCGGCGGGCGCGCGTGCGAGGGCTTGTTGAGACGGGATTTGGACCGCGCATCGAAATCGCTACGCCTGCCGAGATTGAATTTTTCGAGGGCGGCGCTTCGCCTTAGCGAGACGGCGCGGCTTTTGTTCGCGGCTTGCGCCGCGATCGCGCTCGCCGGTTGCGCCGAACTCGAACGCCAGGGGCAGCTCTTCACGACGCCTCCGCCGTCGACGCGGCCGGCCGCCTCCACGCCCCGGGCGGAAAACCGCAGCACGGTCCAACATAAGGAGCTCGTCGAGCAGTTCGGCGGCGAATATGACGCGCCGGCGGCGGAGCGCTATCTCAACGCCATTCTCGCCAAACTCGCGGAAGCGAGCGGGACCCCGGGACAGGCGGCCTATCGGGTGACGATTCTCAACACCCCCGTCGTGAACGCTTTCGCCCTTCCTTCCGGCAATCTTTACGCCACCCGCGGCCTCCTCGCGCTCGCGGGCGACGCCTCGGAAGCCGCGGCGGTGATGGCGCATGAGATCGCCCATGTGACGCTCCGGCACAGCGCCCTGCGCGCCGAGCGCGAGCGCGAGGCGGCGGTCATCTCGCAGGCGGCGACGGTCATCCAGAACCGACAGAAGGGCGAAGAGGTGCGCTCCAGCCAGCGCCTGTCGGTGGCGAGCTTCTCCCGTCAGCAGGAGCTCGACGCCGACGCCGCCGGCGTAAAGGTCATCGCGCGCGCGGGCTTCGATCCCTATGGCGCCTCGCGCTTTTTGACCGCGTTGGGGAGATCAAGCGATTTGCGCGCCGCGCTCTATGGAAAGAAGAAGTCGCTCGATTTCGACATTATGTCGACTCATCCCTCGACGCCCGAACGCGTCGCCAAAGCGATCGCCGCCGCGCGTGAAATCGGCGCGCCGGGCATAGGGGTCCGGGATCGCGCCGGCTATCTCGAAGCGATCAACGGCGTCGCCTTCGGCGACGATCCGATGGAGGGCTATGTCCGCGGCCGCAAATTCATTCATCCGCGCCTGCGCTTCACCTTCACCGCCCCGGAGGATTTTCTGCTCGAAAATTCGAGCGAGGCGGTGTTTGGCGTGCGCGAGGCCGACAATGAGGCCCTGCGGCTCGACAGCGTGCGCAACCCTTCCTACGACAGTCTTGAAGCCTATGTCGCGTCGGGCTGGGTCGACGGTCTGCTCGCGTCCTCGGTGCGCAGGATGGAGATTAACGGATTGCCGGCCGTCACCGCCGTGGCCCGCGCCGGCGAATGGAATTTCCGCCTCGCGGTGATCCAGGCCGGCGACCTCGTGTATCGGATGATCTTCGCCGCCCGGCAGCTGACCGACGACGCCGAGCGCCGCTTCATGGAGTCGATCAAATCCTTCCGGCGCCTGTCCTCCGACGAAGCCTATGAAGCCCATGCTCTCAAGCTCGCCATCGTGGCGGCGGGGCCGGGCGATACCATCGACACCATAGCGGCGCGCATGATCGTTCCCAACCGCCCGACCGAATATTTCTTGTTGCTCAATGGGCTGTCGGCCGGCGATGCGCTCACGCCGGGCGAACATTACAAAATCGTAACAGAATGAATCTTCTCATTTTTATTGGAGGCGGGAACAACTCCCGCGCCTGATGGTTATCCAGAGAAAGCAATTCTAGAAGCGCGGATTTTCTCCTTTCGCATTTTTTCGCAAGCGGAGCCGCGTCACGGAGAGCGTCATGGCCTATATGCCTGGACTCGGGCGCGAACTAATGAAAGCCGCAGCCTCGGCCCCGTTTCTGGAGCGGGAAGAGGAAAAGGAGCTTGCCATCGCCTGGCGGCAGGACGGCGATCGAGGAGCGCTTCACAAGCTGACGGCGGCGCATATGCGCCTTGTCATCGCTTTAGCCGCCAAATTTCGTCACTACGGCCTGCCTCTCGCCGACCTGGTGCAAGAGGGCCATGTCGGTCTTCTGGAAGCCGCCGCCCGTTTCGCGCCGGAGCGCGACGTGCGCTTTTCCACCTACGCCACCTGGTGGATCAGGGCGTCGATCCAGGATTACGTCTTGCGTAACTGGTCGATCGTGCGCGGGGGCACGAGCTCTTCGCAGAAGGCGCTCTTCTTCAACCTGCGGCGCCTGCGCGCCCGTTTGGCGCGCGAAGCCCATAATTCGGATTCGGTCGACGCCTATCAGACCATCGCCAACGCCATCGGCGTTTCGCGCGCAGACGTCGAAATGATGGATTCGCGCCTCTCAGGCTGCGACGTCTCGCTCAATGCGCAGCTCGTCGACGACGACTCGTCAGGCTCGGCGCAGCGGATGGATTTTCTCGTCGACGGACAGCCGCTTCCCGACCAAGTCGTCGAGGAGACGCTCGATTCTGGCAGGCGCGCGCGCTGGCTCAAGGATGCGCTCGCCATATTGTCCGAGCGCGAATTGCGCATCGTGCGCGAACGCCGCCTCGCCGAAAACCTCGTCACGCTGGAGACGCTCGGCGACAAGCTCGGAATCTCGAAGGAGCGCGTGCGCCAGATCGAGAGCCGCGCGCTCGTGAAGCTCCGTCGGGCGTTGTCGCGCATGCAGGAGAACGCGGGGCAGGACGAAGCCCCCGCCGTCTGAATTCAGTGGAGGGGACGCAATGCGTCTCCTCGGAAAATAAAAAAACCCCGAAAGCGGACTTCCGGGGTTTTACGCATGGGAGCTAGGCGGCTCGGTCGACGTCCGCCTCGTCGGCGGCGTCTTCGCCGCCATCGGCGTCGGACTTCTGGCCGCGTCGCGGTCCTTTCAATAGAAAGGATTCGATCAGCTTCAGCGCCTCCGAATCGATGAGCTTGCGCACCGCCGCGATCTCGCGCGCCATCCGGTCGAGCGCGGCCTCATAGAGCTGACGCTCCGAATAGGACTGCTCCGGCTGCGTGTCGGAACGATAGAGGTCGCGCACCACCTCTGCGATGGTGATGAGATCGCCGGAGTTGATCTTCGCCTCATATTCCTGCGCGCGGCGCGACCACATGGTGCGCTTGATGCGCGCGCGGCCGCTCAGCGTCGACAGGGCCCTGTCCACGACGCCCCCCTCGGCGAGCTTGCGCATGCCGACGGTGACGACTTTGCTCGTAGGCACCTTCAGGATCATCTTGTCCTTGATGAAGCTCACCACGAACAATTCGAGGCTGAAGCCCGCGACCTCCTGAATTTCGACGCCGATGATCTGTCCCACGCCATGCGCCGGATAGACGATGAATTCATGGAGTTTGAAGCCAAGCTTCTGCGACGCCGTCGGTTTCGCTTTGGCGACCGGCGCGCTCGGGCCCGCAGGCTTCGCCGCGGGGACGGAGGGCGCCGTCGGTCTTGCGGCCTCGACGGGCTTTTCCTTCACGACCGTGATCGGCGCCGCCGGAGCGGCGACGGGCTTGGCCGCAACCGCAGGCTTGGGCGCGACGGCGGGCGCAGCGACCGGCGCCTTTACGGCGGGAGCGGGCTTGGCCGCTTCCGGCTTCGTCGCGACGGTTGCTTTCTTCTCGTTCACGAGCGGCTTCTTGGCCTCTGTCGCCGTCTTGGGGGCGACAGTTTTCGCCTTCTCCGTGATCTTGCCCGCGGTGGTCTTCGCCGCCTTGGCCGCGGCCGCGACCTTCGCCGGCCGCTTGGCCGTCGTCTGGGCGGCGCGCGATTTCGCGCTTGCGGCTTTCCCCGCAGCCGCCTTGCCGGCGGATTTGACGCTGCGCGCCGCGGCGGCCGCCGTCGTGCGACGGCTCGCCGCCGTGACGGATTTGGCCGATGCGCGCGCGGCGCTCTTCGTTGCGGTTTTGGATTTGGAGTTCGTCGCTTGGGGCTTTTGATTTTTCACGGCCGGTTTCGCTGCGCTCTTTGTTGTTGGCTTCAAGGGGTTTTTCTGTCGCGAGGCGGAGGCCGCGCGGCTCCGCGCCGATCGGACGGCCGAGGCTTTGGCGCTTAAAGACTTGCCTGCGGCGCCCTTCCGGGAGACGCGGGTCTTGGAGGCCCCGGACTTAAGGCTCCCCGATTTGGCCGCTCCCGTTTTGGAGGCTCCCGTCCGCGCACGCTTCGCGAGGGATTTCGCGGCGGCGGATTTGGAGGATTTGGAGGCGCTCGCCGGGCCCTTGGCGCGGACCCCTGCGGTGGAGGCAGAGGCTTTTCTCAGTTTTCCTGCTTTTTTGTTGGAGGGCATACGCGGGTTACTCCTGTGCTGCCCCGCTGTGGAGACGGGGCTCTCCGCCGCCTGACGAATCGCTTTCGCCGCGGCGTGAGGCCGCGCGTCCGCGAAAGCGGCTGTTGGAAACCTTGCTAGCGCCGTATGCCGGACCCGTCGGGCCTCCAGGCCGACAGCCTCGAAAAATATAGTCTTTTCGATTTCGTCGCGAGGCGGTAACTGTGGCGCCGGATCGCCCTTCGACAAGGCGGATTATTGGCGTATTATATAACACACGCCGATGCGAAAATCAAAGGCACAAGGCGGCGTTCGGCGCCGTACCGTTGGGCGCCGGGCGTTCTAAAACACGGTGTTTACGAGTATTTTTATCTAATTAAGGATGTGGAAACTTCTTTATCTCCTCAAATCACGTCACGAAGGCGTTTAATCGCCCTGGCCGGCCGCTTCGGAGAAAAACTGTTCGAATTTGCCGGGCTTGCCGTCCCATTCCTTGGCGTCGGGAGGCGGATCGCGCTTGATCGTCACATTGGGCCAAATCTGCGCCATATCGGCGTTGAGCTTCAACCACTGATCGAGATTCTCTTCCGTGTCCGGCTTGATCGCAGCGGCTGGGCACTCGGGTTCGCAGACGCCGCAATCGATGCATTCGTCCGGATGGATCACCAGCATGTTCTCGCCTTCATAGAAACAGTCGACGGGACACACTTCTACGCAATCCATATATTTGCACTTGATACAGTTTTCCGTGACGACATAGGGCATGGGGGCGATCTCTCCGCGACCTCGCCGCTAGCTAGCTGTTTTGCAGGCGTCACGCAAGGTAAGGAAAAGCGGACGGGCGCAACAGACATATGATTGCGGCGTAAACCGACAAGGTCTCAACATGGTTGAAGCGCTAAATTCAAAAAGCGCGCCGCTCACTGGCCCCCAGACGATCACGGCGCGCGCTCTGCTGCTCGGCGAGCGCATAGACACGACGGGGCTTGAGCGCGCCGATCTCGTCTCGACGGCGCCTCTGGCGTTTCACGTCGGCCCGAACGGCTTCGTCGTGCTCTATCGATTCGGCGTTGCGGTGCTTTTCGGCCTGTCGCCGCTCGAAGAAGATGAAGTCCTCAAGAAGATCGGCGCCCGCGTCGCCGGCGCCTCGCGCGCCGAGGACGAGACCCTCGTCATCCAGACGGCGCATGACGGCGACGAAAGGGCGCTTCCGGACGGACGCCTCGTGGCCAAGGACATCTCCGGAGAACGGCTTCTGGTGATCGCCGACGCGTTGGCGAAGAGCGTCGCGCTGGCGCGCGACGAAACCCGCGTCAACGCCGTCTTCGACACCATCGAGCCTTTCGCCGCCGAGCTTGCGGCCAAGGGCCGGCCGCCCTGGAAGCGCAAGGCCATGCTGGAGCTGATCGGCCAGACGCTGCTCGTGCGCCATCGCGTCTCCGGCCGCGTCGCCGTCGAGGACAAGCCCGACGTGCTCTGGGATCGGCCCGATCTCGAACGTCTCTATGCGCGTCTCGAAGACGAATATGACCTCGAATCGCGCGCGCGCACGCTCAGCGCCAAGATCGACGTGATCAGCGAGACGGCGCGTGCGCTGACCGACCTCATCGACGCCGCGCGCTCCGTGCGGCTGGAATGGACGATCATCGTTCTGATCGGCATGGAGATCATGCTGACGCTGTTTCAGATGTGGGGCGCGCGGGGTCATTGAGCGCCGCGTCGATCTCCGCTTCGGCGTTTTCTCCCGAGAGCCAGCGAAACTGCGGCAATTGATGCCGGGCGAAGGTGAATTGCCGCTTGGCGTAACGCCTCGTGTCGAGCTGACCTCTCAGGATCGCGTCCTCAAGCGTCATTCGGCCGTCGAGATAGGCGATGAGATGCGGAACCCCATGCGCGCGCATGGCGGGAAGCGCCGGATCGAGGCCGCGCGCTTTGAGCGCCGCGACTTCTTCGAGCGCGCCCGCCTGCGTCATGCGCTCGAAACGCGCGTCGATGCGCGCATAAAGCATCTTTCGCTCAGGCGCGAGAAAGAAGGCGGCGCAGCGGGAGGCGTCCAGCAGGGGAGCATTGCGCGGCCCCTGGAAGGACGCGAGCGGCCTGCCGGTCGCCTCCAGCACTTCGAGCGCCCGCAGCAGGCGCTGCGGATCGGTCTCGCGAAGCCTCGCGGCGGTGTCCGGATCGCGCTTTGAGAGTTCGGCGTGAAGCGCTTGCGCGCTCTTGCCCTGCGCATGCGCGCGCACGGCCTCGCGCACTTCTGGAGGAACAGGGGGGATATCGGAGAGGCCAAGGAGCGCGGCCTTGAAATACATGCCCGTGCCGCCGACGACGATCGGCGTGAGGCCGTTGGCGTCGAGTTCGCCGAGCGTTGCCGCGAAATCGTCGAGCCAGCGGCCGACGGAATAATTCACGCCCGCGTCGACATGGCCGAAAAGAAGATGCGGGACGGCGCGCTCCTCTTCCGGCGTCGGCCGCGCGGTGATGATGCGCAGATCGCGATAGACCTGCATGGAGTCGGCGTTGACGATCACGCCGCGAAGGCGCCGCGCGAGGCTGAGCGCCAGCGCGGACTTGCCGGAGGCCGTCGGACCTGCAATGAGGATGGCGCGCGCGGGCATGGCGCTATTGCCGCTCAAATGGGCGAGATGTCAAAGCCGATCCATTATGTCGCGACCTTCGTGGCCGGACAGGGCGGGGCGCTCGACGACCGCGCCCTCTCGAACGCGCTTCTCGACGCAGGCGTCGCTGAAGCCGGACGCGATTGGCTGGCGCCCGGCCTCGCCGCCGATGTTTTTCTTTCCGGCGAGCGGCGGGATCTGGACGATCTGCGCGAGCGGCTCCATACGGCTGCGGCGCGGGCTTTTCTCGACGTGATCGTCCAGCCGCCGGAGGGCCGGCGCAAGAAACTGCTCGTCGCCGATATGGATTCGACCATGATCGGGCAGGAATGCGTCGACGAACTCGCCGATCTCGTCGGGCTGCGCGCGCATGTCGCCGCCATCACCGAGCGCGCCATGCGCGGCGAGGTCGCTTTCGAAGACGCTTTGAAGGAGCGGATCGGCCTTCTCGCCGGCGTGCGGCTCGACGAGATCGAGACGCTCCTGACGCGCATTACCTTGACTCCCGGCGCCCGTATGCTCGTTCGAACGATGCGCGCGCAGGGGGCGCATACGGCGCTTGTCTCCGGCGGCTTCACGCAATTCACCGAGCCTGTCGCGGCGCTGATCGGCTTTCACGAGACCCGCGCCAACCGGCTCGAGATCGCGGACGGCAAATTGACGGGGTCGGTGCTGGCGCCGGTGCTGGGGCGGGCGGCCAAACGCGCGGCGCTCGAAGAGCTGCGGGAAGCCTATGGGCTATCGCGCGAGGAAACGCTCGCTGTCGGCGATGGCGCCAATGATCTCGACATGCTCGGCGAAGCGGGGCTCGGCGTCGCCTATCGCGCCAAGCCGAAAGTGGCGGCGGCGGCGCATGCGCGCGTCGACTTCGCCGATCTGACCGCGCTGCTTTACGCGCAGGGCTACCGGCGCGAGGAGTTTGTGGAACAGACCCTCTCCCCGCGCGCGGGGAGAGGGCAGGGTGAGGGGCATGGGGATTAGCCCTTAAGCCGGCGGTCATACCCCAAGCCCCTCACCCGCGCTTCGCGCGACCTCTCCCCGCGAGACGGGGAGAGGTTTTAATCCACCGGCAGCGCAACGAAATGCGCGTCGCCCTGGCCGTTGGCGACGATGAGGAGCGCGGTTTTCTTGCCCGCATCCTTGAGCGCCTTGATCTTCTTCACCGCGTCGGCGGGATCGTTCACCGCCTCCTGATTCACTTCGAGGAGAATCTCGCCCGCCTGCAGGCGCTTCTCGGCGGCTTCCGACCGCGGATCGACGCCGGTAATGACGACGCCGCTCTTCACCGTGTCCTTGATCTGGAAGCGCGCGCGCAATTCGTCCGAGAGGCGCGAGAGCTCCAGGCCCAGGGCGTTCTGCGGGGCTGGCCCGGCCGGTTCGGGCTTTTCCGCGCCAGTATCGCGCGTCGCGACCTTTTCGCCGTCTTCGAGCCGGCCGAGCTTGACCTTCTTCGTTTGCTCCTTGCCGCCGCGCAGAATGACGAGCTCGACGTCCTTGCCGACCGGCGTCGCCGCCACGAGCTTGGGAAGATCGCGCGATTCCTTGATCGGCTTTCCGTCGAATTTTACGATCACGTCGCCCGCCTTCAGCCCGGCGGCTTTCGACGGACCCTTGTCGTCGACGCCGGCGACGAGCGCGCCGCGCGCCGCGCCGAGATTGAGGGTCTCGGCGATGGCGTCGTCGACGTTCTGGATGCGCACGCCGAGCCAGCCGCGCCGCGTTTCGCCGAACTGCTGCAACTGCTCGACGATGGGCTGCACCGTATTCGCCGGCGTTGCGAAACCGATGCCGACCGAGCCGCCGGACGGCGACAGGATCGCGGTGTTGATGCCGATCACCTCGCCGTCCATGTTGAACAGCGGGCCGCCGGAATTGCCCTTGTTGATCGACGCGTCGGTCTGAATGTAATTGTCGTAGGGACCGCTATCGATGTTGCGGTTGCGCGCGGAGACGATGCCTGCGGTGACGGAGCCGCCAAGGCCGAAGGGATTGCCGACGGCGAGCACCCAATCGCCGACCTTCGCCTTGTCGCTGTCGCCGAATTTGACCGCTTTGAGCGGCTTTTCCGGCTTCACCTTCAGGACGGCGACGTCGACCTTCTGGTCCTTGCCGAGAATTTCCGCCTTCAGCTTCTGTCCGTCGTTGAAGATCACCGTCACCTCATTGGCGTCGGCGATGACGTGATTATTGGTGATGATGATTCCCGCAGGATCGACGACGAAGCCGGAGCCGAGCGAACTCGATCTGCGCTGGCGCGGCGCCTCGGGCATGCCCTGGCCGCGGCGCCTGAAGAACTCCTCGAAGAGATCGTCGAAAGGCGCGCCGGGCCCAACGCCGGGCGGGAGGTTTGGACCGTCGCTCCTGCCGCCGCGTTTGGCGTCGACGGTCTGCGTCGCCGAAATATTGACGACGGCGTCGGAGACCTGGGCCGAAAGATCGGAAAGCGAGTCGGGGCCTTTCGCCTGCGCCGGCGCGGCGAGGAGATATAAGAGGGGCGCGGTCGCAAGGGCCGCTCTTGCGGCGCGACGAAGCACGGACATCATAGGCGCTGTCTCCTGGGACATGACGATCGGCGCGCGTTAGCGGGCGCGCTTGCGTTTCATTTTTTTTGGGGCTGGTCCGGAGACGGGAGTTCCGCGCTCAGCGCGGGGCTCGGCTCCGGCGCCGAGAAAAAACGGAAGAATTCCGAACGCGGGCTGATAAGGAAGCGGGTCTCTCCCGGCTTGAACGCGTTCTCATAAGCCTGCATCGACCGATAGAAGGCGAAGAAGTCGGGATCCTTGCCGAAGGCTTCCGCGAAGATGCGGTTGCGCTCCGCGTCGCCTTCGCCCTTCATCTGGTCCGCTTGGCGCTGCGCCTCGGCTTTCAGCACGATCACGTCGCGATCCGCCTTCGCCGTGATCTTCTGCGCCTGTTCGGAGCCCTGCGCGCGATATTCCGCCGCTTCCCGCTGCCGCTCGGTCTGCATGCGGCCAAAGACCTTTTCGGAAATCTGCTGCGGAAGATCGACCCGGCGGATGCGCGCGTCGATGACTTCGACGCCGAATTTGCGCGCTTCCTTGTCGGCCTGCTTTTTGATTTCAGTCATCAGCCGCGCGCGTTCTTCCTTCACGATCTGCTGCTGATTGGCTTCGCTGAGCACGCGCCTGACGGCCGAGTTCAGGACCGAGCCGAGCTGATTATTGGCGCCGAGGACGCTGTTGACTGTCTGATAGAAGCGCAGCGCGTCGATGATGCGATAGCGGATGAAACTGTCGACCTCGAGGCGCTGATTGTCGGAGGCGAGCACTTCGAGATTGGGGCTTTCCACGTCGAGAATGCGGTTGTCGAAGGTGACGACATTTTCGATCAGCGGAATTTTGAAGTGCAGCCCGGGCTGGGTGATGAGGCCGCGCCCGGCGACTGGTTCGCCAAAGCGCAGCACCAGCGCCTGCTCGGTCTGCGACACGGTGAACAAGGCGCCGCCGAGGCCGACGACGACGATGAGCAACGCGACGGCGAGCGCGAAGAGAAGCCCTGATCTCACTTGTGGCCTCCCTGGAAGGGCGCGAAGGCGGGCAGCGGCACGAAGGGCGCGACGCTCGCGCCGCCTTTGGACGGATCGTCGAGAATGACCTTGTCCGCGCCGCCCAGGACCCGCTCCATCGTCTCGATATAGAGGCGCTGCCGGGTGATGGCCGGCGCGTTCTTATATTGCGCGTAGATCTGCTCGAAGCGCGACGCCTGGCCTCTCGCCTCGGCGACGATCTGCTCGCGGTAGGCTTCCGCCTCCTGCAGGATGCGCGCCGCCCCGCCGCGCGCCTCGGGCACCACGCGATTGGCGTATGCTTCCGCCTCATTGCCGAGCCGCTGCAAATCCTGCTGCGCGGCGGTCACGTCGCGGAAGGCGGCGATCACCTGCTGCGGCGGGTCGACCGAAAGAAGCAGCACCTGCAACACCAGAACGCCGGCGTGATATTCGTCGAGCGCCTTCTGCATCAAGGCCTGGCTGGCGGGCTCGATCAGTTTGCGGTCGGCGGTCAGAATCTTCTGGATTTGCGTCTGGCCGACGATCTCGCGCATGGCGCTTTCCGCCACGGCCTTCACCGTCCCTGCCTGATTGGCGACGTTGAAGGCGTAGTCCTCGGGCTTGGCCGGGTCGATCTGCCAGATGACGCGGAATTTCACGTCGGCGATATTTTCGTCGCCCGTCAGCATCAGGCTTTCTTCGGGCGCTTCGGGACCGCGCGCGCCCGGCGCCGGTCCGCGCCGGCGGCCTTCGAGGCCTTCTTCGCGGAATCCCACGTCGGTGATGTTGCGGTCGGTGACCGCGAGCTTGATGACCGAGCCGATCGGCGCCGGCAGATTATAATTGAGGCCGGCCTGGGTCTTCCCGACGTATTTGCCGAAGATCAGATTGAGGCCGATCTCATTGGGCCCGACCGTGTAAAGGCCCGAGAGCAGCCAGGCGAGCACGGCGACGAGCGCGAGGATCGCAAGCCCCGCCCCGCCGAAGCCGCTTGGCAAAAACTTCTTTAGGCTCTCCTGGCTGCGGCGCAGCAGCTCCTCAAGGTCCGGCGGCTGGGCGCCGGGACCCTGTCCCCATGGGCCTCCCGGCTGGCCCCACGGACTATTGTTCTGATTGCGTGGGCCGCCTTGATTGCTCCAGGGCATCTCGCTCGCACCGTATCCTGGCCTGGCGGCCGCTCATCTGTATGCCATCAATGTTATAGGCATTCGCTCCCGCCGCCGCAATGACGCGCGGGGCGAATGCGCGAGGGAGACTGCGCAATGATCCCGGACTACGCCAACGCCGCCGCCAATGAGCGCACTTTTCTCGCTTGGGTGCGCACCGGCGTCGCCATTATCGCGCTCGGCATCGTCGTCGAGCGGTTCAATCTTTTCCTGCTCACGATCATCGACGTCGTGGCCGACCCCCAAATGAGCGCGCGCCTTCTTCGCTTCACGAGCGGCGCAGGCCGTTACGGGGGCGCGGAGCTTGTCGGCGTCGGGGTGGCGCTCATCCTCGTCGCGACGGTCCGGTTTATCCATACGGCCCGTTTGTTGTCGGAAGACGTCCCGCATCCGATGAGCGCGACGCGGGGCAGCCTCATTCTGCTCGGCATATTGGTGGTCGGCGTCGCCGCCTTCAGCGCCTATCTCACGGTCAGTTGAGAGAGGCTAAAACGCATGGCGCCGGCTAGGGCGCCGCTCGACGCATCCAAAAAATCGACTGCGCGCTGCCGGCGCGACGAGATGACGCTGCATTTGGGCGGAATCGCCCAAATGCAGATAAGCCGTTAACTAGCTCTTCTTTGGATGCGGCGTGCCGATATAGGGGAATTCGGCAAGTAAATCCGTATGCGGCTTCAATCCGGAAGGCGGGATGTCGCCTTTCGAGAGAAAGGCCAGCCGATAGTCAATGACATCGTCCGTAAAAACGCGGCCGTTGGGATATTTCGCCGGCTGCGACGGATTAAAGCTCAGCATGTCGGGCAAAATGGCGTGCGCGTCGATCGCGGCGATGGCTTCGTCGCGGGTGTAATCGCCCGTATGTCCCATCAGATGGATGAACATTTCGAGCCAGCGCGCGCGATCATTGACCGGCTCGCTGGCGTTATATTCTTCTTTGGTCTCGTCGGTGTTGAAGAAGCTGCTCACCGATGGATGGCCGGCTCGGTCGACGTGAACGAGCGCGCCGTCGCGGCGCAGGCTGCATCGTCCCCAAATGCGCATGACGGGATCGGACGCGATCTCGCTCGTCGGCACTTCGATCACCGTGGAGAGCACATTGGCTTCCGTGTTCGCATCCTTGCCGGTCCAGGGAGACTTGCCGCCGAGATGCGGCGCCGTGAAATTTCTGCCCCCGGAAGTGTCATAGAGCGCGAAAATGCCGTCGAAATCGAAGAAGAAAGCGTCGCTGCGGCTCCCAGAGAAGAAAGTATAGGGACCCGATTTGACGATATTGGGGACAGGGCCGAGGGAGACCTCGGCGTCGGCGATGATCTTCGTTCCGACGACTTCGGGCGAGCGGGCCTCCGCGCCTTTCGCCACATAGACGCTTGCGGTCTGCTTCCCATTTTGAGGCTGAGAGAACACATAGCTGAACGCCACGTCCGTCAGGCAATCTCCGTCATTGTCGATGTTGAGACGATAGATCGCATCGGGATGAAATTCATCGGCTGACGGATTCGCGTTGAGGATGATCACGGTCCGCGTCGGGTCGTTCGGCGACTGGAACGCATAGAGATCGCAGAGGTCGAGTCGTTGATCGCCGAGCGGCGGGCCGAGGCTCAGTCCGGTAAAATGATTGGACATGTCTTTTCCCTTGAGATGCTAAGACAGGCGTTATGTAAGGCCCAACCATTGCCTAGCCAAGTTACATGCGCGTAACGCCTAGAGCCAGTCGTGAGTCGCCAAGTCCCCGGCTTTGCTGGGGGATACATACGGACTAAGCTAATATTAGAATATTGCAGAAGCGGCTGACGCCGGCGCGTCGCCGGAAAATATTACCCAGAAAGGCGATGGATTTGACAAACCCATACGCGGCGCATCTGCCCTATACATTCTGGCGGACAGGTATGGCGGAAGCGCATACCGAGCATTTCGATCCCGTTACCCATCTCCCTTTTTATATTTCTAAGAACGAAGCCGTCGCGACCGCGGGAAGTTGTTTCGCGCAACATATTTCTCGCGCCTTGTCATTCGAAAGGTTCAATTATCTCGTGACGGAAGAGCGCCCCCTTACTCCGGGCGCGACGGATGAGAACTTTGGGGTGTTTTCGGCGCGCTTTGGCAATATTTACACGATCCGCCAATTGCTGCAGCTTTTCGACCGCGCCTATGGGCTTTTTGAGCCGCGCGAACTGGTTTGGGCGAGAAACAACGGCGCCGCGCTGGACCCATTCAGACCTCGGATTCAACAGGGCGGATTTGCTTCGCCCGACCAGGTCGTCGCAGATCGAGAGGCTCATCTCGCCGCCGTACGAAGGATGTTCGAACGATGCGCCGTATTCATATTCACCCTTGGCCTCACAGAAGCCTGGGTGTCGCAAGCGGACGGCGCGGTCTTCCCGCTCGCTCCGGGCGTTGTTGGTGTGGAGGAGTCCCAGGCGCGAAGCGTCAATTTCGAGGCGATTTCGATGATTGGGGATTTGAAAGAATTCATCGATAAGCTTCTGGCGATAAACGCGCGCGTCAAAGTCATTCTCACGGTTTCGCCCGTGCCTCTCGTCGCGACCTTTGAAAATCGGCATGTCCTCGTGTCGACGACGTCGAGCAAGGCGTCCCTTCGCGTGGCGGCCGAAGAGGTTTGCAAATATCGGCCGGAACAAGTGGCCTATTTTCCATCATACG
This sequence comes from Methylocystis borbori, assembly GCF_036576025.1. Classification (NCBI taxonomy): domain Bacteria; kingdom Pseudomonadati; phylum Pseudomonadota; class Alphaproteobacteria; order Hyphomicrobiales; family Methylocystaceae; genus Methylocystis; species Methylocystis borbori. Next base: position 15,494 of record NZ_JAZHYN010000056.1, read on the forward strand.
AAATCATCATGGCCGGCGGATATAGACCGCCTAATTTCGCGGACGATTTGAGGTCAGTTACCGAGGAGGGAGTGCGACGAGTGATGACCGTATTTCGCCGTCATTTCTTGACGGAGGCGGAGGCCGGCCGTACGCCTGAAAGCCCCATCGGCGCAATTGAGCTCGGCGCCGAGGATGTCAGTCGCATGAAAGCTGTGGCGAACGTCATATGCGATGAAGAAGCAATAGGCGGGAGCGGCGCATGAAGGTCGCCGTGATCGGCAATTGCCAAATTAGCGGCATAGTTGAAGCACTCCGCCATTCCGGCTACGTGGAAGCGGAGCCGTTTTCACTCGCAGAGTTGAGAACCGCTGGTCGCACGGAAACAGAAGCGGCGAGGCTTCCAAGCTTTGACTGGATTGTAATTCAGAATATTGAGGTCATTGGTCTATTACCCGAATACGCTCCCTATCGATTGAGCAGGTTGCAAGATATTTCTCCTAATGTGATTGTGATCCCAAGCTTGGCTTTTACAGGGTTTCATCCTGATTGCACAGCAATTATAAACGCCTCGTCGAAGGTTATTAGAACGCCGGCAGGAGATTATTCATCCGCCCTGATTGTTGCCGCCTTTATGCTCGGCTTGCCGGCGAGGCGGACGGAGCGTTTGTTTAACGCCTACGTTTATCAGCAGCTTCGATATTTTGATGAAGCCAATAAGGCTTTCTCTTCTCTTCAAGAATATAGCCGCAGATGCGGCATGGATCTAAGCAGCAGCGTGACCGCATGGCTTAATCAAGGCGTGTCATTCATGCATACCATCAATCATCCGGTCGCCTTCGCGCTAGAAGGGCTTGCAAAGCTTATCGCCGCGCGGATTGGCGTCCCCCCGAGTTTGATTCGCCTGGAACGTGACAATCTCGCGAGCAATACGATTTGGCCAGTGTATCCAGAGCTTGCTGAACGCCTGAAGGTGCAGGGGAGTCTGTTGTTCAAGCCTGCCGGCGCCGCTGGGACTATTTCGCTGGGGGAGATGATTGAGGGATGTTATGAAGCTTATGAGCGGGCGTCCGACTCGATCCAAATCTCTCCGCATATTGCGAGAACTAAAGCAATAATCGAGAAGAGTCTTGTTTCAGAATATGTTACGGCCTGAAATCGAACGCTTCCTTTTCCGCCTGGTTTTTGTCGCCAAGGACCAAACAAACCTGCGTGCTGAGTTTTCATCGGAGCCATTCTCGTCCGCTTCGCCAAACCAAAGCCCATATGCGATGCGGCGGGCCGCAATTGGACGACCGCGGCGCGGATTAACGCGTGAGAGAGGCCAATCTGGCAGGATGGCGGAGACGGTGGGATTCGAACCCACGATAGGGTTTCCCCTATAACGATTTAGCAAACCGTCGCCTTCAGCCTCTCGGCCACGTCTCCGTCGCTCCCGCAGCCGACGCCGGGGAGCGCCGACATATGCCAAAGCGCTCCCCTATTGGCAAGGGAAGGCGGCAAATCTCCTATTGATCCGGGCCACGGGGCTGGCAAGGGAACATCGCTGGTGCCGGTTGCAGGATTCGAACCCGCGACCTACTGATTACAAATCAGTTGCTCTACCAGCTGAGCTAAACCGGCATCGGGCGGCGAAGGCGCGCGCGGCGCGCGACGGACGCCTGTATGCGGGAAAGCTCATGTGAAGGTCAATCCCGCAATCTTTCAGCCAAGCCGCATCGACAACACGCTCAGCGCGGCGGCGCAGGCGTTCGAGACATTGAGGCTCTTGATCGGACCCGGCAGATCGAGGCGCGCGACGAGGTCGCAGCGCTCGCGCGTCAGCCGGCGCAGCCCCTTGCCCTCGGCGCCGAGCGCCAGGACGAGCGGCTTCGAGAGCGCGATCTCCGCCAGCGACTGGTCGCCTTCCGAATCGAGGCCGACGACGAGATAGCCGCGTTTCGAGAGATCTTCGAGCGCGCGGGCGAGATTGACCACCGCGACGATCGTCACATGCTCGAGCGCCCCCGACGCGGCCTTGGCGAGGGCGCCCGAGAATTCGGGACTATGCCGCTCGGTCAGGAGCACGGCGTCGACGCCGAAGGCGCAGGCCGTGCGCAGAATCGCGCCGACATTCTGCGGATCGGTGATCTGGTCCAGCGCCAGCACGACGCGGCTTTCGCTGACGATGTCGGAAATGTCCGCCTCGGGCAGAGGGCGCGCTTCGAGGAGCAGCCCCTGATGCACGGCCTCTTCCCCGAGGCGCCGCGCGAGATCGCGCGCGTCGACGAGGCGCGGCTCAAGGCCCGCCGCCTGCGCCAGATCCTTGATGCGGGGCAGGGCGGCTTCGGTGGCATAGAGCGTCAGCAGCTTGCGCTTGCCGCAAGCAAGCGCCTCGCGCACCGCATGCGCGCCATAGAGCGCGACGACCTCGGGCGAGGGCGGGCGGAACGGCCCGCGAGCTTCGGGCGGGCCGCGATGCGTCTGCGGGCGGCGGTCTTTGGGCGG
>NZ_JAZHYN010000057.1:0-17936 GCF_036576025.1 Methylocystis borbori
CCCGCTCCGCCGTGAGCGTCACGATCGCCTGCTCCACGCCCGGCACGCCCTTCAGCGCGCGCTCGGCGGCGGCGCGGGCCGCCTCCCAGCCCTCTTTCTGGGCCGGATCGCCGACGAGCGACACGAAAGCCTTCGGACCCGAAAGATTGACGCCGCTGACGGCGCCCGCGAGCGGCGCGCCGCCGGGGCCGTGAAGCCCTTCAAGGGCCTTCAGAATGTCGGATTCCGTCGCCATCGGCCGCTCCTTGCCTCTTTAGAGCTATTCTAGGCAAGGGATATGCCGCGATTAGCCCCGCGCGTCCATGGGCGGCGCACAACAATCGCGCCGCTGGATCGGCGGGCACGGAACGTCGCCATAAGAGCAAAAGACGCAGCAGTCCCCCGGTTTAGGCCGGAGCCGCGCGCCGCAAGACGCGCATATGTGGAAAATCACGCAAGCGTCCTGCGGCATCGTCAGTTTTTCGACATGGCCGCAGTTCCGGCAGGTCAGGTTGGACTGAAGCCGCAAGCCCGCTCCTTCTCTCGTCGCAGTCCCCAATTGCCCTGCCCCTTACGCGAACATCATCGCCGGATGTTCGATCACCTGCTTGAATTCCGCCAGCAGCTCCGCGCCCAGCGCGCCGTCGACGGCGCGGTGGTCGCAGGAGAGCGTCACGCTCATCATCGTGGCGACGCTCGGCGCGCCATTCTTCACGATCACGCGCTGCTCGCCCTGCCCCACGGCGAGAATCGTCGATTGCGGCGGGTTGATCACGGCGGTGAAGCTCTGCACGCCATACATGCCGAGATTGGAAACCGCGCTGACGCCGCCCTCATATTCATGCGGCTTGAGCTTTCGCGCGCGGGCGCGGCCCGCAAGCTCCTTGATCTCGTCCGATATTTCCCGCACCGACTTCGCCTGCGCATTGCGGATGATCGGCGTCACGAGGCCGCCGGGGATGGAGACCGCGACGCCGATGTCGGACGACTTGTGCCGCAATAGGGCGTCGGGCGTGAAGGTGACATTCGCCTCCGGCTTGCGCTGCAAAGCGATCGCCAGCGCCTTGACGATGTAATCATTGACCGAGGTCTTCCAGACCGGCTTGCCGTCTGGGCCGAGCGACGCCGCGGAATTATAATCCTCGCGCAGCCGCAGCAGCGCGTCGATCTCGCAATCAATGTTGAGATAGAAATGCGGAATGGTCTGGATCGATTCGGTCAGGCGCCGCGCGATCGCCTTGCGCACATTGTCGTGCGGAATTTCCTCATAGGAATCGCGTTCGAAGAACTTGCGCGTCACATCCGCCGAAGGCGGCGCGGCGAGCGGCGCGGCTTTGCGCGCGCCGCCGGCGAGGGCGGTCTTGACGTCGCGCTCGATGATGCGGCCATGCGGACCGGAGCCGGCAAGCGCCGAAAGATCGATCCCCGCCTCCTTCGCGACCCGCCGCGCGAGCGGCGAGGCGAAGATGCGCGGCGCGCCGCTGTCCTGGTTGACGAGCGCCATCTTCGTCAGCTCCTGTACAAGACGGCCTTCGCCGCCGCGACGACTTCCGCGACGGTGGGCAGCGCGAGCTTTTCGAGATTGGCGGCATAAGGCATCGGCGTATCCTTGCCGGTCACGCGCAGCACCGGCGCGTCGAGGTAGTCGAAAGCCTCGCTCTGCACGCGCATCGCGATTTCCGCCGAAACGCCGTTCTGCGGCCAGCCTTCCTCGATCGCGACGCAGCGGCCGGTCTTTTTCACCGACTCGATCACCGTTTCGGAATCCATCGGACGCAAGGTGCGCAGGTCGACGACTTCCGCCTCTATCCCCTCCTTGGCGAGTTCATCCGCCGCGCCGAGCGCATAGGTCATGCCGATGGAGAAGGAGACGAGCGTCACATCCTTGCCCGGCCGGGCGATGCGCGCCTTGCCGATCGGCAGGACGAAATCCTCGAGCGCCGGCACCTCGGAGGATTTGCCGTAGAGAATTTCGTTTTCGAGAAAGATGACGGGATTATTGTTGCGGATCGCGGCCTTCAAGAGGCCCTTGGCGTCGCTCGCATTGGAGGGGGCGATGACGATCAGCCCGGGAACCTGAGAATACCAGGCGGAATAATCCTGGCTGTGCTGGGCGGCGACCCGCGCGGCGGCGCCGTTCGGCCCACGAAAGACGATCGGGCAATGGATCTGTCCGCCCGACATATAGAGGGTCTTCGCCGCCGAATTGACGATGTGGTCGATGGCCTGCATCGAGAAATTGAAGGTCATGAATTCGACGATGGGCCGCAGCCCGGCGAAAGCCGCGCCGACGCCGATCCCCGCAAAGCCATATTCGGTGATCGGCGTATCGACGACGCGCCGCGCGCCGAATTCCTGCAACAGGCCTTGCGTGATCTTATAGGCGCCCTGATATTCGGCGACCTCCTCGCCCATCACGAAGACATCCGGGTCGCGGCGCATTTCCTCGGCCATGGCGTCGCGCAAGGCTTCGCGCATGGTCATGGAAATCATGGCGGTTCCGGCGGGAACCTCCGGCGCGCTTTTTTGCGCGACGCTTGGCGGCACTGCGGCGCTGGCTGGCGCGGGAGATGGCGGCGCGACCGTTTCGGCTTCCGCCTTCTGCGGCCCCGCCGCGCCGTCGCCCTGCACGGGAGCCGGCGCGGGCGTCGCCGCTTCGGGAACTTCCTCGCCTTCCTCGGCGATCACTGCGATCGGCGTATTGACCGCGACATTCTCGGTGCCGCCGGGCACGAGAATGCGCGCCAGCACGCCTTCGTCGACCGCCTCGACCTCCATGGTCGCCTTGTCGGTCTCGATTTCGGCGATGACGTCGCCGGCCTTCACCGCGTCGCCTTCGCTCTTCAGCCATTTGGCGAGCTTGCCCTGCTCCATCGTCGGCGACAGGGCAGGCATAAGGACGTTGACGGTCATCGATTATGGTCCCTCACGCCAGCACGTCCGTCCAGAGTTCGCTCGGATCAGGCTCTTTGTCGCTTGTCGCGAAATCGGCCGCCTCCGCGACGATCTTGCGCGCATTGGCGTCGATCTTCTTCAACTCGTCCTCGCTGACGCCGTCGGCGATGAGCCTAAGGCGCACCTGCTCGATCGGATCATGCTCCTCGCGCATTTTCTGCACTTCTTCCTTGGAGCGATATTTCGCGGGATCGGACATGGAGTGGCCGCGATAGCGATAGGTCTGCGCCTCTATGAGATAGGGGCCTTTGCCGCTGCGGCACCATTCGAGCGCCTCTTCCGCCGCCGCCTTGACGGCCCGCACATCCATGCCGTCGATCTGCTTGCCGGGAATAGCAAAGGCGGCGCCGCGCTTCGAGAAGTCGATTTGCGCCGAGGCGCGGTGAATCTCCGTCCCCATCGCATAACGGTTATTCTCGACGACGAAGACGACCGGCAGCTTCCACAGCGCCGCCATGTTGAAGGTCTCGTAAACCTGGCCCTGATTGGCGGCGCCCTCGCCGAAAAAGGTCACCGACACCTTGCCGTCGCCGCGATAGGCGTCGGCGAAGCCGATCCCCGCGCCGATCGGCGCCGGCGCGCCGACGATGCCATGCCCGCCGAAGAAATTCGCCTCGCGCGAGAACATATGCATCGAGCCGCCCTTGCCCTTGGAGTAGCCGCCGCGTTTGCCGGCGAGCTCCGCCATGACTCTTTTGGCCTCCATGCCGCTCGCCAGCATATGGCCATGATCGCGATAGCTCGTGGTGAACTGGTCGCCCGCGCGCCCCGCCATTTTCACGCCGACGACGACCGCCTCCTGGCCGATATAGAGGTGGCAGAAGCCGCCGATGACGCCCATGCCGTAAAGCTGGCCGGCCTTTTCCTCGAAACGCCGGATGAGCAGCATGTCGCGAAGGGCGGCGAGCTCCTGCTCGCGCGTGAATGGTGGAACGGAGGATGCGCCCGTGGCGCCGGCGCCGACTTCCTCGACCATGTCTTCCCGCTCCCGTCGCAAAGCTTCGACGCGCAGCTTAGCCTATGACGTCCGCAAAAACGAGCGCCTGTGCGTCTCTATCGTTTCGGGGCGGCGGCTATCGGCTGTCGAGCTGCGATTGCAGTTCCTCGGCGAAGGCGGTGATCCGCTTGGCGTTGGCGCCGAAATCATGCCGGCCATAACGCGACGCCGACCGCAGATCGATGCGGGTCTGACCGGGCAACGGCTTCAAACGCACGGTGATGTCGTCGTCGAATCCCATGACGAGGGTCGTGTCGATGAAATCGATATGGCCCTCGCCGGCGCGGCCGCCCGGCGGATGCTTGTCGATCGTTTTCCAGCCGCGCGCCTTGGCGGTCTTCAAAACGAGCGCGTAGGCCTCGTCCGCGTCGAGATCGACGACGATCGGCTCGACGCCGGGATAGCCGGAGCGCTGCGTCTCGCGGATGCGGGGCGGAACGCGCGGCGGCTGAAAGCCGTTGCGCGCGTCATAGGCCGCTTTCGAGAAAGAGAAATAAGGCGGGTTGGCCACGTCCGTCGAAATATCCGCCAGCACGGGCAGGCGCACCGCCTCGAAGGCGAGATAGGCCGGATAGCCGAGCGTCAGCGCGGCGATGAAAAGCGCCACCACGGCGGCCCCCGCGCCGCGCTCGCCCGTCCGCCAGATGACCTGGCAGGCGGCGCAAAAGAGCAGTAGCGCAATCAGCGCCAGCGCCATGGCCGCGCCGAGCGACGCCAGCGCCGAGGGCGGATCGATGACATGAAGACGCCCCAGAAGGATCGACAAAATCGCCACAGTCGCGGCGAAGATCGCCAGACTGCGGCTCCAGAGCGCGACTTTGGACCAAGGCTCTGGGGGAAGATGGCGTCGCATCGGATCGAAAGCTCCCGTGAGGGCCGCCGGAAGGCGCGCGGGCTTTGGCGGCATTCTTCGCAATTTCGCGGCGAATGCAATGGCTTCCGAACGGCGCAAAAAATAATTTGAGCGAAAGGCCCGGCGCGGCCGCCGTCCTTAGCGGCTCGTTAACCCGATCGGCACAACTTTGAAAAGAATCGCCTTATTTTCCTCCTGTCGTCGAGCGCCCCCATGTCGGACAAGTTCTCCATCGACTTCAACCAGCCCCAGCCGAGCGGCCACCCGCATGACCTCCTCGCGCGTCTCTACCGCGAGATCGGCATTTCCGCCGTCGCCGCAGCGCTCGAGGTCGAACATTTCGCCGAGCAGGCGGCCGCCGCCAAGGTCGAGACTCTGGACGATCGCCGGACGCTCCCCGCGCTTTTGAGCGAAGACCTCGCGGCCTGAGCGTTTCTGGCGCGCTGGACGACGCCATCGACTATCGCGCGGGGTCGCCTATATTAGTGGCCTTCAGGAGGGCAAGGCCATGCACAGGGCTCTCGTTCGATCGCTTTTTGTCGGACTCGTCTCCTTCAGCTTCGTCGCCACGACGGCGGCCGAAACGCGCGTGCGGGGAACGCATCCCCGTATCCAGCGCGTTGCCCCTGCGGCGCCGGTCGATACGGACGACGGGTATTTTTCCGACTATGTGACGGGGCCGTTGGGGAGCAAAACCCCGGTGATGGACGTTCCAGGCTCCACCACCGTCATCACCCGCAAGATGATGGACGACTTTCAGTCGCGCAGTCTTTGCGACGCGCTGCGCTTGGCGCCGGGCGTAACCGGAGGCGGCTGCTGAGGCGCCTATAAGCCCCCCTCCCTGTCCCTCCCCCGCTTCGCTTCGCTCCCAGGAGAGGGAACCCTAATGATCGGCGTTCGCGCCAGGGAGGGGGTTGATCTCCTTTATTCGATAATGCTGGCGACGACGCCGGCGCCGCATAGGAATGCGGTTGATCGCATTCCGTCATCGCATCGATCATTCGATGATCGATGCGACAACTCCGGCTCCAACCGTGCGTCCGCCTTCGCGGATGGCGAAGCGCAGCTTCTCCTCCATGGCGATCGGCACGATCAACGCGACTTCCATCGTCACATTGTCGCCCGGCATCACCATCTCGACGCCGTCCGGAAGCGTGACGATCCCGGTCACATCCGTCGTGCGGAAATAAAACTGCGGGCGATAATTGGTGAAGAACGGCGTATGGCGGCCGCCCTCCTCCTTCGTCAGGATATACGCCTCGGCCTTGAACTTCGTATGCGGCTTCACCGAACCCGGCTTGCACAGAACCTGGCCGCGCTCCACGTCCTCGCGCTTCGTGCCGCGCAGCAGACAGCCGACGTTATCGCCCGCCTCGCCCTGGTCGAGCAGCTTGCGGAACATTTCGACGCCCGTCACCGTCGACTTCGTCGTCGGACGAATGCCGACGATCTCGACTTCCTCGCCCACCTTGATCACGCCGCGCTCGATGCGCCCCGTCACCACCGTGCCGCGGCCCGAAATCGAGAACACGTCCTCGACCGGCATCAGGAACGGCTGATCCTTCGGGCGCTCCGGCTGCGGGATGTAGGCGTCGACCGTCTCCATCAGCTTCAGGATCGCGTCATGGCCGATCTCGGGGTTCTTGCCCTCGAGCGCGCACAGCGCCGAACCCTTGGTGATCGGAATGTCGTCGCCGGGGAATTCATACTTGCTGAGCAGTTCGCGCACTTCGAGCTCGACAAGCTCCAAAAGCTCCGGATCGTCGACCATGTCGACCTTGTTCAAAAACACCACCAGCGCCGGCACGCCGACCTGGCGGGCGAGCAGAATATGCTCGCGCGTCTGCGGCATCGGGCCGTCGGCGGCGGAAACGACGAGGATCGCGCCGTCCATCTGCGCCGCGCCGGTGATCATGTTCTTCACATAGTCGGCGTGGCCGGGGCAGTCGACATGGGCGTAATGGCGGTTCCTCGTCTCATATTCGACATGCGCCGTCGAAATGGTGATGCCGCGCGCCTTCTCCTCCGGCGCCTTGTCGATCTGGTCATAGGCCGTAAAAGTCGCCCCGCCCGTCTCCGCCAGCACTTTCGTAATCGCCGCCGTCAAAGACGTCTTGCCATGGTCGACGTGTCCAATCGTCCCAATGTTGCAGTGCGGCTTCGTGCGTGAAAACTTTTCCTTGGCCATGATCCTGTTCCGGCTTTGGCGGGGCCTTCCCCGCGTGCGGCGGGGGTTTAAGGCCCTCTTGGCTTTTCTTCAAGTCCTGCTGCGGCGATTGACCTCGCCGCTTCGCAAACGCCAGCGCCAGCGTGGCCTATCTATTGTTCAAGGCGGACCCAGAATCGTCGGCGGCCAATGATCGGGCGCGCGCGGCTTTTTCGACCGGGAGGATTGCTAAATGAGTAAAGTTTCTCGACGCAATATCCTATTGATCTCGATTTTTTGGCTCTTCATCGGCCTATGCGTCGGCGCCCTCGCGCTTGGATGGGCCATCGACCATGTGACGATCGTCGAGTTCGCGCCCGACGATATGATCGATCTTTATGTCTCGATCGGGCTGACGGCGGCGCTTGTCCTCCTTGCCTATCTTCTTCTCGGCTTCGCGGGTCATTTCCTTCTTGGCGACGAGGAATCCACGGCCCGGCAAGCCATTGGCTTCTGGCTCAGGCTTTTGCTCATTCTCGCCTTTATAGGCGCGTGCGTCGCTGGGATTCTGGCGCTCGCCGCGCGCGGCGAGCAGATCTTCTTCTGGCGATATCCCCTGCCGCTCTGGGTCATCGGCGACCCGATTCTCGAGGAGCCTCTGTTCGCGGCGCATCGATACGCCGCCTATCTCCTGGCGGGCGCGATCCTCATCTATCTTCTCTATGCCGCCTACGATCATCTTCGCCCCGCGGCGCCCGTCGCGCCGGGCGGCGCGCTGGAGCTGGCGGCGGCGCCGACGCTCGCCGCGCTCATCGCGGACGGGCTCGCCCAAGGCTTTCGCTTCTTCGGCGGCTTCGCCTTCTGGCTTCAGCTCCTGCTCTGGATCGTGTCGGCGCTGCTGCTGGTCTTCGCCTATGTCGGGCATACCATCAGCCCTGACCGCTCGAGGCTCAGCGACGCGATCTATTGGGCGACGGGCGGCGTGGCCCTTCTCATTCTCACGACGCTCTTCGCCTTCAAATATATGAAGACGGCGAGATGGATCAGAAGCCGCCCGACGGCCTATCTCGGCCATGAAAGGCGCATGGCCTTCTGGTTCGTCGGCCTCGGAGGCTTTATCAGCATCGCTGGGGCGCTCATCTCTTTCGTCGGCGTCGGACTGAGCGTCGCTTTGCTCATCGGAAAGACCGTCTCGCAGCCGCCGGGGATCGCCATCACCGATCCGCAAAAGATCATCCGCGCGCTCGATGTCTTCATCCTCTTGGTGAACATTAATCTCTTATTCGCTCATTTTATTGGCTTTGGGGTCGCGGCCTGGCTCAGCATCAGCGCCTGGAAAGCGCGTCATCAATATTTGCTGATGACGGACGGGGGCGATTGAGGCGCCGTCTGTCCGGCCCGGCTCGCCCTTACGCTTCGTGAACGATCTCGCCCGCGACTACGGTCGCGCTGACGACGCCCTGCAGCAGCGCGCCGTCGAAAGGCGTGTTCTTGCAACGCGAGTGGAGCTTCGCCGGATCGACGACGAAAGGCGCGTCGGGGTCGAAGCGGATCAGGTCGGCGGGGGCCCCCTTTTCGAGCCGCCCCTGCGGCAGTCCGAGAATTTCCGCCGGCCGCGACGACATCGCGGCGAGCAGACGCGGCAGCGTCACGTCGCCCGAGTGCACGAGGCGCAGTCCGGCCGCGAGCATGGTCTCGACGCCGATCGCGCCATATTCGGCCTCCGCGAAGGGGAGGCGCTTCGTCTCCACGTCCTGCGGGTCATGATCCGAGACGATCACGTCGATGAGGCCCTCGCTGAGCGCCTCGACCAGCGCCTTGCGTTCGTCCTCCTGGCGCAGCGGCGGGCGGAGCTTCAAAAAGGTGCGATAGTCGCCGATGTCGTTTTCATTCAGCGTCAGATGGTTGATCGAGACGCCGCAGGTGACGGGCAGGCCCGCGTCCTTCGCCGCCCGCAGCGCGTCGAGCGAGAGCGTCGTGGTGACGATCGCCGCGTGATAGCGCGCGCCGGTGAGGGCGACGAGCCGCAGGTCGCGGTCGAGCATGATCGCCTCGGCTTCGCGCGGCGCGCCCGACAGGCCCAGGCGATGCGCGAAGTCTCCCTCGTTCATCACGCCAGCGCCGAGGTCCGGATCTTGCGCGAAATGGACGACGAGCGCGCCGAAATCGCGGGCATAGGTGAGCGCGCGGCGCATGACGAGCGCATTCCTCACCGAGCGCGCGCCATCGGAAAATGCGACCGCGCCGGCCTGCTGCAGCAGCCCCAGCTCCGCGATTTCCTTCCCCTCGCGACCCTTGGTGAGCGCCGCCATGGGCAACACGCGCACCCGGCCGGTGTCGCGCGCCCGCCGAAGCACGAAATCCACGACCGCGGGATCGTCGACAGCGGGAAAAGTGGCGGAGGTCGCGACGAGCGTCGTGACGCCCCCGGCCGCGGCGGCGAGAGTGGCGCTGGCGATCGTCTCGCGATGCTCGGCGCCCGGCTCGCCGAGAAAGGCCTGCATGTCGATGAGGCCGGGGGCGAGCACGTCGCCGCCGCAGTCGATGACGCGCGACTCGTCGGGCGCGCTGGAGACCTGGCCGAGGTCGGCGATCACCCCGTCTGCGACGAGCAGCCCGCCGCGAGTCTCGCTCCCCGAGCCGGGATCGACGAGACGGGCGTTGAGGAACAGGAGCGGCGGAGGCGAGGGCGGCATGGCGCCTGCTTAGGCCATTTTGCGAGGGTTGGAAATGAGCCGCGGCGACGCCCGCTCAGCAGGCCTCTCGCGCCAGCCGCGGGAGGGGATTTCGCCGGTCCATCAGGCCCGCTCCCTGTCACAAATCTTTTTTCCGACTGTGCTTTCGGTAGCCGCCCAGCGCCGCGCCGCGTCCTCGGGACGCTAAACCCCCTTTATGGAGAGTTCTTATGAAGAAGCTGCTGCTCCTGTCCCTGCTCCTGCCCTCCTTCGCCTATGCGTCCGACGACGCGGTCGATTGCAGCAAGAAGGACGGCGTCGTGAAATGCACGGTCAAGAAGGACAAGGTGATCGTCGACGCCATCTCGGTCAATGGCGACGAATGCGCCGTGCCGGCGGATCCGAAAATCTTTCACCACGCCTTCAATAAGGGCGACAAGTTCAGCGTTCCGGTAAAGGGCGGCGATAACGACCTGCCCGTCCTCGGCGACTGCGACTATGTGAGAATCGTCACGATCAAGACCCACGACGGCAAGAAGAAGACTTTCAACGCCCTCTAAGTTTCGCCAAGCCGCAAGAACGACCCCCGAGAGGACAGGCCGGGCCGCGACACGGGCGCGCCCGGCCTATCTATCTGCGCTCGCCTCCGGCCTATCGAATTTCGCGAAAGCCGCCGCAACCCCGCCCCGATTTCGGCGGGAGCCGCGCGCAGGATGCCGTCGCGCAGCGCAATCAGCGCGCTCGCGCCGATAAAAATGGCGGCGACGGCGGCGATCGTCGGCCACCGGTCCGGCCGTCCATAGGTCGATTCGGCCCCGATTGTTCGCGGCGTCAAGGCGCGCAAACTGGAATTTTCGTCGAAACTGATGGACATCGGGAAGCTCGCTTGCCTCAGCCCTCGCGAAAAATCGCAGGGGACAAGGATTCATTAACGGCGATTATGGTTAAGAAGGGGTAACTGCTATTGTCGCAGGGCGCGACGTCGCCTCTCGCGCCCCTTTTTATTCAAGGCGCGCCAAGGGCCTCAGCATCGGGAGCGGTCTTTCGTGTTGAGCTTCGAGAATGTCGGACTGCGCTATGGCGTCGGAGCGGAGACGCTCCGCGACGTGAATTTCAAGATCGCCCCCCGCTCGTTCCAATTCCTTACCGGGCCGTCGGGCGCGGGCAAGACCACGCTGATGCGGCTCATCATCATGGCGCTGCGGCCGACCCGCGGGCTCATCAATATTTTCGGCCGCGACACGGCGACGCTCACCAAGGACGAAGTCACCGAGACGCGCCGCGGCATCGGCGTCGTCTTTCAGGATTTCCGCCTGCTCGACCATCTGACGCTCTATGAGAACGCCGCCCTGCCGCTGCGCGTGCTCGGCCGCGACGAATCGAGCTATCGCGCCGAGGTCGTCGAACTCCTGCGCTGGGTCGGGCTCGGGGAGCGCACCCACGCCCTCCCCAGTGTGCTTTCGGGCGGGGAGAAACAGCGGGCGGCCATCGCCCGGGCGCTAATCTCGCAGCCCAAACTTCTGCTCGCGGACGAACCGACCGGCAATGTCGATCCGACGCTCGCGCGCCGCATTTTGCGCCTTTTCGTGGAGCTGCATAAATCGGGGACCGCCGTGATCATCGCGACGCATGATTTGAGCCTGATGGACCAATATGACGAAGCGAGGCGGCTCGTCCTCGCCGACGGACGGCTTCATATTTTCGAGTGACCGGGCGATGACGCTGATCCGACTTTGGTCCGGGACGCGCTGGCGCGTGGCGTCGTCGGAGGCGGACGAGGAGCTTCCCGCCCAGGGGCCGCTCGTGCCCGCAGATTCGGTCGCGGGGCGGTCGCTCGTCATCGTCATCGCCATCATGACCTTTCTCGCCGCGCTCGCCGCCAACGCCGCGCTGCTCGTCGCCGACGCCAGCGTCGAATGGCGCGGCGAGGTCGCGCGCGAGGCGACCGTGCAGGTCCGACCCGTCACCGGCCGAAACATCGAAGCCGATCTCGACAAGGCGGCGGCGCTGATGCGCCAGACGCCGGGCGTGCGGGAGACGCAAATCTACACCAAGGCGGAATCGGAAGCGCTGCTCGCGCCCTGGCTCGGACAGGGCCTCGACCTGACGGAATTGCCGACGCCGCGCATGATCGTGCTCAAGCTCGACGCCGAAACCCCGGCCGATTTCGGCCGGCTGCGGATGGAGCTCGAGCGCTACGTCCCCAGCGCGACGCTCGACGACCATCACGTCTTCATCGCGCGTCTCGGCGACATGGCGCGCGCCGCCGTCATCGTCGCGGGGGCGGTTTTCGTTCTGATCCTCGCAGCGATGGGCGTCGCGGTCGCCTCCGCGACGCGCGCGGCGGTGGCGACGAACCGGGAAATCGTGGAAGTGCTCCATATCGTCGGCGCGGCGGACGCCTTCATCGCGCGCGAATTCCAGCGCCGCTTCATGGCGCTCGGCCTGCGCGGCGCGCTGATCGGCGGCGGCGCCGCGATCGGCTTTTTCCTGCTAGCGCAATTCGCCGCGCGGCGCTGGCGCGCCACGGGGGGCGGCGACCAGATGGAGGCGATGTTCGGCGACTTCAGCATCGGCGCGGGCGGCTTCGCCATCATCCTGCTGCTCGCCGGCGGCGTCGCTCTCCTCACCGGCTTTCTGTCGCAAGCCATTGTGCTGCGCCATTTGAAGCGCCTGGGCTAGATCCTCCGAGGCGCTCATCATCGCCCTTAGCCGCAGCGATCGCGACGCGGCGCCTCGCCCCGGCGTCTCGCGGAGCCGATCAGCCTACGCCCTCAGCGCTTCTTGCTGATGACGCTCGGAAAAAAAAGCCCCTATAGTCGCCTTTGAGTCGCGCCTCGACGCGCGGCGGGAGCGAGATCGTTCTTGATGGAATCGTCAGCCGATCCCATTTCAAACGATCCCGCTCCGGAAGGAAAATATCGAGGGGGGAAACGAGGGAGTGACGAGGCGCGTTCGCCCGGAAGAGGCTGCGAAGCCGATGGAGAAGCTTGCGACGACGCTTCGCGCGGCGCGCAACGCCTTGCTCGCGGCCTTCGCGGCCGGCGCTTGCGTCGCCGCCCTGCTGCTCCTGGGCTACGCCGCCTTCGCCCTGTCCTTGCCGCGCGAGGAGCCGGCCATCGCGGGACGGTCGGAAGGCATGGTGGCGCTGACCGGCGGCTCCGACCGCGTGCTCGACGCGGCGCTTCTGCTCGCGCGCGGCAAAGCCGACCGCCTGCTCATCACCGGCGTCAATCGCGCAACGCGGGGAGCCACGCTCGCGAAAATCCTGCCGGTCTCGCGCGAGCTTTTCGACTGCTGCGTCGACCTCGGCTATACCGCGCTCGACACCGCCGGCAACGCCCGCGAGGCCCGCGACTGGGCGCGCGCGCGCAACATCACCCGCTCGCTCATCGTCGTAACCTCGAACTATCACATGCCGCGCGCCCTGGTGGAAATCTCCGCCGCCATGCCGGATGTCGAACTCCATCCGTTTCCGGTGGTGAGCGAACATGTCAACGTCGCCGACTGGGCGAGCGACCTGCGCGTCGCCCGGCTCATCGGCAGCGAATATATCAAATATATCGGCTCGGTGCTGCGCACCCATTTTCTGTCCGACGACGCGCAGCCCGAGCCCGCCTGGCCGCCCTTGCGGCGCAGCGCGGCTTCTGGGTGATCGTCTTGTTTCTGTGGGCGATGGCGGCGTAAAAGGCGCTGTGCCTCTCTCACCCGATCCCCGCCATGCTCTTCCTGCGCTCGCTTGTCTTCCAGATTCTGTTCTTCCTGAACATGTTCGCCCTGATGATCGTCTGGCTGCCGGCGATGCCGATGCGCCGGCAGATCAATCAGGAATTAGGCCGCACCTGGGGCCGCACCACGCTCTGGCTCCTCGATAAAATCTGCGGTCTGAAGATCGAGTGGCGCGGGCTGGAGAACATCCCGAAGGGCGCGGTGATCGTCGCCTGCAAGCATCAGTCGATCTGGGAGACTTTCGTCCTGCCGATCCGCTTTCCGGACTTCAGCTATATCCTCAAGCATGAATTGATCTGGCTGCCTTTCTTCGGCTGGTATCTGCTCGCCGCCGAACAGATCGCCATCGACCGCGCCAAGGGCGGCAAGCTCATGCCGCAGCTCGTGGCCAAGGCGAAGAAAATTTTCGCGCAGGGGCGACAGCTCTTCATCTTCCCCGAGGGCACGCGCCGACCGGCGGGCGCGCCGCCGCGGTATAAATTCGGCATCGCCCATCTTTACGCCGCGACGGAAACGCCCGTGTTGCCGGTGGCGGTGAATTCCGGCCTCTTCTGGCCGCGCCGCGCCTTCATCATCCGGCCGGGAACGGTCGTGATCGAATTTCTGCCGCTCATCACGCCGGGCATAGAGCCGCAGGAATTTTTCGAAAAGCTTTCGACCGAGATCGAGGAAACGTCGAACCGGCTGATCGAGGAAGCGGTCGCGAAGGATCCTTCGCTGGCGGCGATCGTCGAGAAAGGCCGCGCACAGGCGGCGAAGGGGCCCAATGGGGAGGAAGCGCCGGAGAGCTGATGGGCAAACTCTTGTCAGCGATTAATGCGTTTCCGTCTGCAAGTTGAGATGCTCGACCCGCCGAAGACGCGCTTCGAGTTCGCTGATCAGAACGCCATGGCCGATAACCGACGTATGATATTCGATGACGGCGCCGCGCAATCCCACAATCTGTTCGCTAAGGTCTTTTCGCGTCGCATCGATCTTGGCGTCCACCGTCATTAAATCCGACGCTACATCCGCCCGCAGGGAACGCGCCTCGGACTTTATGTCCGCGATATCGTTTTTTAAATCCACAATATCGCTTTTCGTCGCCATTTCCGCTCGCATATCGCGAAGCAGTTGCAGAATGAAACTTTCGGGTTCTTCCACCAAAATCAAACCGCCTTTTTATGAAGGACATTCTCTGTCGACAGCGTTCCGCCGTGGTGAAGATAGGGCGCGGTGAAGTTATCCCGTAGGCGCGCGCCAAATACTCTATCTCCCCGCCGTCGCCGTCAACGCTTGCGGCGAGGCGAGCAGCGGATATTCCGCCTCGACGATATAGGGCCCGCCGCCGACAGAATCGCGCGAAGAATAGAGCACGAAGCGCTCGGCCGTGAAGCGGAGCGGCGGGAAATAGCCGCGCGTTCCAAGATAGGCGGCGACGGCGCCAGGGCTCGCGCCGCGCAGCCGCGCCAGCGTCACATGCGGAATGAATTTGCGCGCCTCAGGCGGCGCGCCGAGCCGGCGCAACAGCCGCTCCTGCTCGGCCTGCATCTCCATCAGCGCAGGCTCCGTGCGGGCGCGCGCCACGATCGCGCGCGGCTTGTCGCCGCCAAAGGAGGCCAACTGATCGACCGCCACCGTCAGTTCCGGCCGGCGGATGAAGGAGAGCGCATTCGCCACGTCGCGGGCGAAGCCGTCATCCACATCGCCGATGAAGCGCAGGGTGATGTGATAGTTCTCGACGTCGATCCAGCGGGCGCCGGGAACGCCGCCGCGCAGCCGCGCGAGGCTCTCGGCGACCGGTCGGGGAACCTCCAGGGCGGTGAACAGTCTCGGCATGACTTTCTCCCCGAGCGGGACCGCGCCGCCTCATTGCGCGCGCGACGTCTTTCTGGCGCCCATGGATGCGAGGGTTTTCTCGACATAGGGCGCGATCTTCTTCACGATCTTCGCGACGCCGGCCGCATTGGGGTGGACGCCATCCGAAATGAGCAGCGCCGGCGATCCCCAGACTCCCTCCAGAATGAACGGCACGAGCGGAACCTGATATTTGGCTGCGAGATCGGTATAGATCGAATCGAAGTCCTTTTTGTAAGCTTGCCCGCGATTGGTCGAAGACACCATGGCGGTCAGCACCGGCCGCACGCCTTTTTGCTTCAGCGTCCCCAGAATCTGGTCGAGATTGGCGCGCGTGACCTTGGGATCATGGCCGTTCAGCATATCGTTCGCCCCGAGTTCGACAAGAGCGATATCGACCGGGCCCGCCGATAGCGTGTAATCAAGCCGCGCGAGCCCGGTCGTCGTCGTGTCGCCGGAAACGCCGGCCTGTATCACCTCGACGTCATAGCCATCCGCGGCGAGGCGCTGCTTGAGCTGCGCCGGGAGAGAATCCTCGGCCGCGATTCCGGCGCCGGCGGTAAGGCTGTCGCCAAAAGCGAGAATACGGGCGGGCTCGGCCCGGGCGGAGGCGGAAAAGAGCGTCGCCATGGCCAGAACCACGGCTTGGAAGCGGCGGCGGAACGCGTAATAAGGCGACAGGCTGGCGGGCGTCATGTGCGGCGCGTCAATCAAGGTTCTATCTCCGTGCGGCGAAAAGTTATCGAAGTCGAGGGCGTCGATCTCACGCTTGGCGAAGGCGCCGCCCGCGTCCATGTGCTCAAGAACATCAACTTGAGCGTAGCGGAGGGCGAGACGGTCAGCCTTCTGGGTCCTTCCGGTTCGGGAAAATCTACCTTGCTCATGACCCTCGCGGGACTGGAGCGTCCCGACGCGGGTCGCGTCAGCATCGACGGGCGCGATCTTGGCGCCCTCTCTGAGGATACGCTGGCGCGTTTCCGTGGGGATAAAATAGGGATCGTTTTTCAGTCTTTCCAGCTTATCCCCACCATGACGGCGCTGGAGAATGTCGCCGTTCCCCTTGAACTTGCCGGAAAAACAGACGCCTTTGAGCGCGCCGGGGCGGAGCTTGCGGCGGTTGGGCTGGGGGAGCGCCTCTCGCATTATCCCGCCCAGCTCTCGGGCGGCGAGCAGCAGCGGGTGGCGCTCGCCCGGGCGCTCGCGCCGGACCCGCTGATCCTGGCCGCGGACGAGCCGACCGGCAATCTCGATTCCGAGACCGGCGCGGGGATGATCGACCTCATCTTCTCCCTGCAGGCGCGGCGCGGCGCGACGCTCGTGCTCGTCACCCATGATCCGGCGCTGGCTGCCCGCTGCGACCGGCGGATCAGGCTGCGCTCCGGCAGGATCGAAGCGGAAGAGGCCGGCGCGCCATGAATCGCGCGACGAGCGGCGCGACGCATTTTCGCGCCCTGCCCTTCGGGTTGCGCTTCGCGCTGCGCGATCTCCTCGGCGATCCGCGCGGCTTTGGGGTCTTCATCGCCTGCATCGTCATTGGCGTCGCGGCGATTTCGGGGGTCTCCGGCCTCTCCCGCTCGCTCGCACAGGGCCTTGCCCGCGAGGGCCGCACGATTCTCGGCGGCGACGCCTCCTTCAGCCAGGTCTCGCGCGAATTTTCGCCCGAGCAGCGGGCGTTCTTCGAGGCGCGGGGCCGGCTTTCCGAGATTTCGCTGCTGCGCGCCATGGCGCGGCGCGGCGACGGCGAAGCGGCGCTCGTCGAGATCAAGGCCGTCGACCCGGCGACCTATCCCGCCTTCGGCGCCGCGGCGCTCGAACCCGACATGCCGCTCGCCGAAGCGCTCGGCGAGCGCGACGGGCTGCCGGGCGTCGTCGTCGATCCCCTCCTGCTCGCGCGGCTCGACATGAAGCTCGGGCAGACGGTCGACATCGGCGCTTCGCGTTTTCAGCTGCGCGCGGCGCTGCGTAGCGAGCCCGACAAGCTTGCGGGGGGCGTCGGATTCGGCCCGCGCGTGATGATGAGCCGCGCCGCGCTTTACGGCGCGGAGCTCGTGACGCCGGGCTCGATCGTGCGCCATGTGATCCGGGTGACGCTGAACGGTGCGCCGGACGAGGAAGCGGTGAAGGCTTTCAGCGCCGACGCGGAACGCGCCTTCCCGCAGGCCGGATGGGAGAAGCGCACGCGCGACGCCGTTTCTCCCCAATTCTCGCGCAATCTCGACCGCTTCGCGCAATTGCTGACGCTTGTCGCGCTCACTGCCCTCGTCGCCGGGGGAGCCGGCGTCGCCAACGCCGTGCAGGGCTTCGTCGAACGCAAGCGCGCGCAATTTGCGATCCTCAAGGCGCTCGGCGCCGAAGGTTCGCGCGTCTTCGCCATCGCGCTGGCGCAGGTGCTGGCGGCGGCCTCTTTCGCCATATTGATCGGGCTCGCCGTCGGGGCGACGATTCCCTGGGCGGGGGCGCAGGCGCTGCGTGAACTCGCCGATCTTCCCGTCTCCGCCGCGCTCGACGCCCGCGGCGCCTTCTTTGGCGCGGCTTACGGCCTGCTCGTCGTGCTGATCTTCGCGCTCGTTCCGCTCGGCCGCGCGCATGAAACGCCGGTCGCGGCGCTGCTGCGCGACGATACGCGCGGCGCGCGCCTCGCGCGCTATCGGATCGGCGCCGCGATCGCGGCCATCGCGCTCGCGGGGCTCGTCATGGCCTCCTCCTTCGACGTCAAGCTCGGCGCCGCTTATGTCGGCGCCGCCGCCGGCGCCTTCGCGCTGCTGA
>NZ_JAZHYN010000058.1:0-17928 GCF_036576025.1 Methylocystis borbori
GGCCCGCCGCCGCGCGCAGCAGGGCCCGCGCGTCTTCCTCGGCCTCGGCGATGCCCGCGGCGGCAAGATAATCCGCGACCTTGGCGAGGGCCTCCGCGCGCGTGGCCTGCGGCCCGGCCGCCTGCTTCTCGCCGCGCGATCTCATGTCTAGCCTTGCTTTGCGATCAGCGCCGTCAGCCTTTGCGCAAAGCCGACGGCGTCGAGCGGCGGCTCGCCGTCCACGACGCGGGCGAGATCGAAGAGAAGGCGCATGCCGTCCTCAGCCGCCTCGCGCCCCTTGTCGCGCATGAGCCGCGCGAGCGCGGCGACGGCCTCGTGCCTTGGATTGACCTCCAGCACGGGCTTTCCGAACATCCCCTGCTGCCCATGTTCGGCGAGAATGCGCGCCAATTGCAGGTCGAAGCCCTTTTCGGGCGCGATGAGGCAGACGGCGCTGCCGGTGAGCCGCGTCGAGGCGCGCACGTCGTCGACATGGTCCGCCAGCGTCTCCTTGAGAGCGGCGACGAGATCGGCGATTTCTGCCGCCGGGGCCGCGTCGGGCTTCGCCGCTTCCACAAGGGGAATGGCGTCGATGTCGGCCTGGCCCTGCGTCGCCGATTTGAACGGCTTGCCGTCGAAGCCCACCGCGCTCGTCACCCAGAAGGCGTCGACGGGATCGTCGAGAAGAAGAACCTCGACGCCGCGGGCGGCGAAGCCTTCGAGCTGCGGACTGGCCTTGAGTCGCGCCAGATCGTCGCCGACGATGTAATAGATCGCCGTCTGATTTTCCTTAAGATCGGCGACGTAATCCTTCAGCGTGCGGGTCTTTTCCGGCGACTTCGTCGAGGCGAAGCGCGCGATCTCGAAGAGCGCGTCGCGCCGGCTTGGGTCTTCGTGCAGGCCCTCTTTCAAAATCGCGCCGAAATTCTTCCAGACCTCGGCGAATTTTTCGGGCTCGCTCTCGGCGAGCTTGGTCAGCTCCTGCAACATGCGCGTCGCGATCGCCTTGCCAATGGCGGCCACAGTGGGGCTCTTTTGCACCATCTCGCGCGAGACATTGAGCGGAATATCGGCGCTGTCGACGACGACGCGCAGGAAGCGCAGCCAGGCCGGCAGCAGGTCGATTTCGCGCGAGATCAGCACGCGGCGCACATAGAGCTTGGACTTGCTCTTGCGCGCGGGATCGAAGCGATCGAAGGGCCGCGCGCCGGGAACGAAAGCGAGCACCGTATATTCCGTGCGCCCCTCGGCGCGCCAATGCGCGATCAGCGCCGGCTCGTCGAATTGCCCCGATAGTTGCCGGTAGAAATCGACATATTGCTCGTGGCTGATCTCCGACTTCGGCTTCGTCCACAAGGCGACGCCGTCGGCGATTCGGCGCGGCTCCGCGCCCGGGCTCTCGATAAGGTCGATCGGCGCGGCGATCGCGCCCGAATGTTCGCGCACGACGCTCTCAACCCGCCAAGCGTCGAGAAATTCGTCGCTCTCGGCGTTGAGATGCAGCGTCACCCGCGCGCCCGCGGTCGGCGCGGCGTCGAGCGCGAGCGGCGCGATCTGGTAGGAGCCCTTGCCTTCCGAGGTCCAGAGCCAGGCCTGATCCTCGCCGGCGCGGCGGGTCGCCACCTCGACGCGGTCGGCGACCATGAAGGCCGAATAGAAGCCGACGCCGAACTGGCCGATGAGGCCCTCGGCCTTGTCCTTGCCGAGCTTTTCGAGAAAGGCGCGCGTGCCGGAATTGGCGATCGAGCCCAGCGCGCTGATCAGCTCCTCGCGCGACATGCCGACGCCATTGTCGGCGACCGTCAGCGTGCGCTTTTCCTTGTCGAGCGAGATCGTCACCAGCGGCGCGCCCGCGAGCGAGGCGAGCTTTTCGCCCGAAAGCGATTCGTAGCGCAGCTTCTCGCAGGCGTCGGCGGCGTTGGAGATCAGTTCGCGCAGGAAAACGTCGCGCTCCGAATAGACGGAATGCGTCATCAGCTCCAAAAGACGCGCGACATCGGCTTCGAAGCTGAAATTGGCGGCGTCTTGCGCGTCCTTAGCCGGTTCGGCGTCAAGGGATGCGGCGGCGTCGGTCATGTCTTCACCCATGAAAAGAATAGAAGAAGCGCCTCGCGGCGGGGCGATTTGCGCCTCTTGAGGTCGTTATTGTTATGGAATTTGCAAGATCGCTTTAGCGCGCTTTCCGATCGAAGGAAATCGTCCGATCGACAAGACGTCGCGGCAAAAGCTGCGCCCGGGGGCCATGCGGCCGCGTTCAAGTAGACGAGCCGGCGCGAGAGAAAACTCCCGGCCGGCTCGACCATCGCCACGACCTCTTGAATACTCGCGACCGCACGCTTCCGGGGGGCTGGGGGGCTGACGAAAACCGGAAACGCGCAACCCCGAGTCGTCGAGGCAATGAATTTTACTTTGGGCGGCGCGTTTGGCTTGCAAGGGGCGCCATGCCGGCGAAAGTGTGATTATTCTTTAGTCAGATAATGTTGCGAGGAGCGACGCGGCGCGACGGAGCCAGGCCGCTTCACTAATTTGTCATTAAGGCTTGCCCGCGGCGCTTGGGC
This sequence comes from Methylocystis borbori, assembly GCF_036576025.1. Classification (NCBI taxonomy): domain Bacteria; kingdom Pseudomonadati; phylum Pseudomonadota; class Alphaproteobacteria; order Hyphomicrobiales; family Methylocystaceae; genus Methylocystis; species Methylocystis borbori. The sequence goes on from NZ_JAZHYN010000058.1 coordinate 2,538, forward strand.
GCGCGAACATATTGCCGAAGATCAAGGAGACATGACGCATGGCTGAGTCGGAGACGACGGAGCCCAGTCGGCTCCGCCCCGCGCTCGTGGTTGTCGCCAATGCGGCGTCGCGGGACGGCGAGGCGCAAAAGGCGCGGGGGAGCCAGAAACGCGGCGCGGCGGTCGCTTTCGACCGGCGCGAACTCAACGTGCTCTTCAATCTCTACGGCGCGAAGGTGGCGGCGGGCGAATGGCGCGACTATGCGCTTGATTTCACGCCCGCCAAGGCGGTGTTCTCGATCTTTCGCCGCGCGAGCGAGGCGCCGCTGTATCGAATCGAAAAGAACCCCGAATTGTCGCGTCGCCAGGGCGCCTATGCGGTGATCGCCGCGACGGGCCTTGTCATGCGCCGGGGCCACGACCTCGCGCGCGTCGTCCGGGTGCTCGACCGTGGCCTCAAGCTCGTGGGCGCCGAATAGGCGCCGCGCGCGTTTTTTTAGAAGCGCGCGGCGGAATACGGCGTAGGATCGATGAACGGCGTTTCTCCCGTCATCATTTCCGCGATGAGCCGCCCGGTGACCGGGCCCAGCGTCAATCCGTGATGCGCATGGCCGAAATCGAACCATAGGCCCTTGTGTCGCGGGGCGGGGCCGACGATCGGCAGCATGTCGGGCAGACAGGGCCGCGCGCCGCGCCAGGGCTCCGGATCGAGCCTTTCCCCGAGCGGAAAGAGCGCGCGCGCGGCAGGCTCGCAAAGTTCGATCTGCACGGGCGAGGGCGGCGCGTCGCGGCGGGCGAATTCCGCGCCGCTCGTCAGTCTGATTCCGCGCGTCATCGGCGCCAGCAGATAGCCGACGTCGACGTCGAGAATGACATGATTGAGCCGCGCCCCGGGTTTCGCGGCGTAATGCATGTGGTAGCCGCGTTTCCAGCCAAGCGGAATATGATAGCCGAGCGGGCCGAAAATCGCGTCCGACCAGGGGCCGAGCGCCACAACCGCCTCGCGCGCGACGATCGGACCGCCCTCCGCCGCTACGCGCCAGCGTCCGCCTTGCTCCGGCGCGAGGCTTCGCGCGTCGCCCGCAAGCAGCAATCCGCCGCGCGAGACGAAAAGATCGGCATAGGCCTTCGACAGCGCGCCGGGATCGACGACGGAGGCGGTGTCGCGAAGATGGACGCCGCCCGCGAGCGGCGCGAAATCCGGCTCGAGCGCCGCGAGCGCGCGCGAATCGAGCGTGTCGATATGGAGGCCAAAGGCGCGTAGCCGGTCCGCGTCGGCCGCGCCGGCCTCGAGCGTCCGTTCGCTGCGATAGAGCTTGATCCAGCCGTTCTTGCGCAGGAGATGCTGCGCGCCCGCCTGTTCGATCAGCGCCTCATGCTCCTTGAGGCTGTTTTCGATGAGCGGACGGCGCGCTTCGATATTATGATGCACGCGATCCGGCGCGCTCTCGCGCCAATAGCGCATGAGCCAGGGGCCGACGGCCGGCAGGGCGGCGAGATGATAATGCGACTCGGGCAGCAGATTGAGCGCATATTTGATGAGTTTCGCCGGATTGCGCGGAAAGAGATAGGGAATGAGCGAGGAGCGCTCGATGAGGCCGGCGTTGCCGAAGCTCGTCTCCTGGCCGGCGGCGCGATGGCGGTCGACGAGCGCGACCGCGCGGCCGCGCGCCTGTAGATGCAGCGCCGCCGAGACGCCGACGACGCCCGCGCCGAGAACAACGACATCCGTCGTCCGCATGATTCTTTCCTCCAGTGAACCCCGAAATCGGGCGAAAGCGGCTGATCTTCTCCCGATCTCTCCGGCTCCGATCCCATATATGGACTTTCAAGCAACGCGCATGCTAGCGCCTTACCTTCCTTTAAGAATCCAACAAGGCCGCGCCCGATGATCCCCCGCTATTCCCGCCCCGAAATGACGGTCATTTGGGAGCCGCAGACGCGCTTTCGAATCTGGTTCGAGATCGAAGCCTACGCCTGCGACGCGCTGGCCGAGATCGGCGTCATCCCGCGGGAGAGCGCCAAGGCGATCTGGGACAAGGCGGATTTCGTGACCTTCGACGTCGCGCGCATCGACGAGATCGAACGCGTGACGAAACATGACGTGATCGCCTTTCTCACCCATCTTGGCGAATTCATCGGCCCCGAGTCGCGTTTCGTGCATCAGGGCATGACGTCGTCCGACGTGCTCGACACCTGTCTCGCCGTGCAGCTTTCGCGCGCCGCCGATCTTCTCATCGCCGACGTTGACGCGCTGCTCGCCGCGATCAAGCGACGCGCCTATGAGCATAAATATACGCCGACGATCGGGCGCTCGCATGGCGTCCACGCCGAGCCGACGACCTTCGGGTTGAAACTGGCGCAGGCTTACGCCGAATTTACCCGCGCGCGCGAACGGCTGGTTCATGCGCGCAAGGAAGTCGCGACCTGCGCCATTTCTGGGGCCGTCGGCACATTCGCCAATATCGATCCGCGCGTCGAGGAATATGTCGCGCATAAGATGGGCCTCATCCCGGAGCCCGTGTCGACGCAGGTCATTCCACGCGACCGCCATGCGGCTTTTTTCGCGACGCTCGCCGTCGTCGCTTCTTCGGTCGAGCGGCTCGCGATCGAAATCCGCCATCTGCAACGCACCGAGGTGCTGGAGGCGGAGGAATATTTTTCGGAAGGGCAGAAGGGCTCCTCCGCCATGCCGCATAAGCGTAATCCGGTGCTCACCGAAAATCTGACCGGACTCGCCCGGCTCGTGCGCGGCATGGCGATCCCGGCGCTGGAGAATGTCGCGCTCTGGCACGAGCGCGACATCTCGCATTCCTCCGTCGAGCGGATGATCGGCCCCGACGCCACCGTGACGCTCGACTTCGCGCTGGCGCGCTTGACCAATGTCGTCGACAAGCTGCTCGTCTACCCCGAGAACATGCGCAAGAATCTCGATCGGCTCGGCGGGCTCGTGCATTCGCAGCGCGTGCTTCTGGCGCTCACGCAAAAGGGCGTTTCGCGCGAGGACGCCTATGCGATGGTGCAGCGAAACGCCATGCCAGTGTGGCGGGGCGAGGGAGAATTCCGCGCGCTGCTCGGGCAGGACAAGGACGTGAGCGCGAAGCTTTCCGCCGCGGAGCTCGACGAATTATTCGACCTCTCCTATCACTTCAAACATGTGGACACGATCTTCAGGCGCGTTTTTGGCGAGCACTGAAGTTTCCTTCGATTTCCGAAAACCCGAGCTGCAACTCCCTCGCGAAAGCGACGAGCGCCGCGGTGAAAAGGATCATCGCAAAGGCGAAGAGGAATCCTGCGCCATATTCGTGGCGCATATGAAAAAAGGCCGCCGCGAAGCCGAGAATGACGAGGATGCTCGTGGCGATGCAACTGCCGACGCCCCAATAGATGGCGCGATGCATCAGCTTCGCGCGCGTCCTGAGGAGGGGCAGTTCGGCTTTCAGATGCGCCCGCGACTCGTCGTCCTCGGCGTCGAGCTGTCTCGAACGGTCGACGAGCCGGTCGAGGCGCGAGACGAGCACGGCCAAAAGCTGCGCTTCGGCCGCGAGCAGAAAGGCGGGGCCGGTGACTTGCGAAATCACCGTCGAAAGCTGTTCGATTGAAGGCGAATAATAGAGCATGAAGGTCTCGCGGAGGTTCCAGCCAATACCAAATGGCGAGGCGGCCAGCAATCAAGCTTTAGCGTGACGGCCAGCGCCATTTTGGGGATTCATGCGCGGGCGCCAGCGTCTCCCCCAGATGCTTCTCCAGCGCAATTTCGACGCAACAATCGGCTTTCCCCAGTTCCGACATCAGTTTTTCGGAATGCGAGACGATGAAAAGCTGCGTCTTGTTCGAGACCTTGCGCATCAGTCGCGCCAGGGCGCCGATGAGGTTGGGGTGGAGACTCGATTCCGGCTCGTTGAACACCATCAGCGGCGGCGGGCGCGGCGTCAGAAGCGCGGCGACGAGGAGCAAATAGCGTAGGGTGCCCTCCGAGAGTTCCTTGGCCCGTAGCGGCCGTAGCAGCCCATGCTGGCGCATCAGGGTTTCGAAATAGCCGTCCGACGTCGAAATATCGATCCTGCTCGACGGAAAGGCGTCGTCGATCGTCTGGTCCAAGCCGTCGGCGTCGCCAATCGCTTGAATGGTTGCGAGCGCGGCCGCGAGGTCGGCTCCGTCGTCGGCGAGCGCGGGCGTGAAGGTGCCGATTTGCGGCCGCCGCGCTGGCGCTTCCCGGTCGGCGCGCAGATTGTCATAGAAGCGCCAGCGTCGCATGGTCTCGCGCAGGAGCGAGAGGTCATAGGCCTCGCGAAGGTCGGCGCATTGCGTCATCATGCCGTCGACGCCGGCGAGCGAAGCGGCGGCTAGGCGCCACTCGCCATTCTCATTTCGGATGCGCACGCTCGGTCCGCGCCGCTCGGCGAAGAGATTGGCGCGGCCGAGAAGCTCGCCTGTCCACTGCGCCTCCATCTTGATCTGCGGATCGAGAGAGAAGAGTTCCGTGGCGACGGAGCTTGGGCCCAGGTCGATCGCGTAACCATAGGTCTCGGAAGAGAAGCCGAGCTTGAGCGCTTTTTTCGACTGGCGCGCCAATGGTTCGATTTGAGCTTCGCCCGTCTTCATCGCGGGAGAATTTCTCGGGGCCGGCCCAAAGCGTCGAAGTCAGTCCGCCCTCCCGCGCTAGGGACTGGATGACGCGCCCCTGCGCAACATCAGCGAGGAGCCTCAGCGCGCGATAAAGGCTGGACTTGCCGGCGCCGTTGGCGCCGGTCACGACGGTAAGTCGCCCTGGCGCAAGGACCAGTTCACGAATGGACCGATAGCCGGAAATTGCGAGCCGCGTGATCACCGGATGCTCCCGAAGGGCGGCAAATATCGATGGACGGCGGCGGATGGGCAATGGCTACCCTTCCAATAAGCTGCGCAAAGCCTTAAACAGCCGGCGATGATCTGGCTTCTTTTTGCGCTTCTCACCGGCGTCGCGGTCATGGCCGTGCTGGCGCCGCTCGCCCGTCGCGGCGAGGCGAAGGACGCGCGCGCCGCCGATGTCGCTTTTTTTACCGAGCAGATGGCCGAGATCGCGCGCGAGCGCGCGGAGGGCCTGCTCGACGGCGCCGAGGCGGAGGCGGCGAAGACCGAGGCCGCCCGCCGTCTGCTGCGCGCGCAAGCCGCGCCCGGAGCGGCGGCCTCCCGCTCGCGCAAGGCGGCGCTCATTGCGGCGCTGGTCGCGATTCTCGCCATTCCGGCGATTTCGGTGCCGCTCTATCTGCGCCTCGGCCATTCCGAGCTGCCGGACATGCCGCTGACGGCGCGGCTCGACTCCGCGCCCGCCCGCAACGATCTCGCTGGCGCCGTCGCGCGCATCGAGCAGCATTTGCGGGAGCATCCCGAGGACGGGCGCGGCTATGAAGTCATCGCCCCCTATCTCCTGCGCACGGGACGCGGGGAAGACGCGATCCGCGCCTATGGCGAGGCGCTGCGGCTTTTGGGCGCGACCGCCCAGCGCCACGCGGCGCTCGGAGAAGCGCGCGTCGTCATCGCGCGCGGCGCGGTGACGGCGGAAGCCAAGAAGGATTTCGAGGCGGCGCAGGCGCTCGATCCCACCTTGCCGATCGCGCTCTATTATCTCGGCCTTGCCGCCGCCCAGGCGGGCGAGAAGGACAAGGCCATCGAGATTTTTACGAAATTGGAGGCGGAGGCGCCGCCCGACGCCGCCTATCTCAAGATCGTCAAGGCGCGGCTCGCGGAGCTGCGCGGCGAGGCCGAGGCGCAGCCGATCGCGCGCGCGCCGTCGAGCGATCAGGGCAAGGCCATCGCCGCCCTGCCGGCGCAGGAGCGCGAGACGGCGATCCGCGGCATGGTGGAGCGCCTCGCCTCAAAACTCGAGGCCAATGGCGACGATGTGGAAGGCTGGCTGCGGCTGATCCGCGCCTACGCCGTTCTCGCGGAATCCGAAAAAGCGAAGAAGGCGGTGAGCGACGCTAAAGCGGCGCTGGCCGACAGACCGGCCGAGGTCGCGCGCGTCGAGGCCTTGGCGAAGCAAGTCGGGATTATCTATTAGAATTATATGATAATGCTGCGATTTCGGGCGTTCGATCGGAATGGAAATCAAGGGATTGATATATATTTTATACTAGCTTTCGATCGCGGCGTCTGGAGCAGGACATTATAAACCTATATCGTTGGTAGAATTATATTGATTTTTGCCGCGGATGCGGACAAGCTCCCTTCCGCTTCTTCCTGCGCCTTAAGAAACGCGACGGGCGGGGAATTCATCGAGGAGGCGGACGTGGCGGATTTCTCCCCTGGCTCCGACGCGGCGGCGGCCGATAGGCTTTGCCGCTTTGCCGCTGGACTCGCCTTTTTTGCAAAATCGCTTCCGGCGAAGAGAACGCCGGCGGCGCCCTAATCGCGCTTCACCCTCTCCGAAGCGCGACGGCGGCGTAGGGCTAGATGCGCCGCCAGTCTGACCCCCGTCCCCCCCAGGGCGGGGGTCATTCGCGCTGGAGCCATGGACGCGCTTTCGCCAGGCGGAATTCGCGCGACGCCGATAAAAATGAAATGCTTCCAAGGCACCGTCTTCAAGGATAAGGAACGGGCGCACTCAAATTGGAGACGACATGACGCGCAAAGCTAAGCGGCTGACGTTGATCGTCGGGGCGCTGGCGGCTCTGGGACTCGCCGCGGGCCTCGTGCTCTTCGCGCTGCGCGACAATATCGTGTTCTTCTATACGCCGTCGGAGCTTGCCGAAAAGCAGGTCGCCCCGGGCGCGAGGCTGCGCATCGGCGGCCTCGTGAAGGAAGGCAGCGTCGTCAAATCCGGCCGCGACGTGAGTTTCGCCGTCACCGACAAGACGCGCGATCTCTCAGTCTCTTATACCGGGCTGCTGCCAGATCTCTTCCGCGAGGGACAGGGCGTCGTGGTCGACGGCGTGTTGCAGCCCGATGGCGCTTTTCGCGCCGACAGCGTGCTGGCGAAGCACGACGAACGCTATATGCCGCGCGAGGTCGCCGACGCGCTGAAGAAACAGGGCGTCTGGCAGGGGGAGGCGAAGTGAAGCTACGCGCGCGTCTCCCCTCTCCCAAACTGAAGTCGGCTGTTGCCGACTTCAGCATTGTTTGCGCGAACCGGGAACACCCTGTTCGCGTCGGGAGAGGGCGGCCCCGGGAAGCGGGGTCGGGTGAGGGCGCTGCGATCGCCATCGCCCAATCGGCCCTCATCCGTCACGCCTTCGGCGCGACACCTTCTCCCGCAAGCGGGAGAAGGGGGAGACCGCAGCATGATCGTTGAAACCGGACATTACGCCCTTGTTCTCGCGCTTGCCCTCGCGCTAGCGCAATTCGCCATCCCCTTCGCCGGCGCGCGGCTGAACGATACGGCGCTGATGGGCGTCGCGCGGCCGGCGGCGCTCGCGCAATTTTTCTTCGTCGCGCTCTCCTATGGCGCGCTCACTTACGCGCATGTCACGTCGGATTTCTCGCTTCTCAACGTCATCGAGAATTCGCATTCGCTGAAGCCCTTCATCTATAAAATCTCCGGCGTGTGGGGGAACCACGAAGGCTCGATGCTTTTGTGGGTATTGGTTCTCTCTCTTTGCGGCGCGCTCATCGCGCTTTTCTCCGCGTCAATGTCGGAGAGGCTGCGCGCCGACGCGCTCGCCGTACAGGGCCTGCTCGGCGCGGCGTTTCTTCTCTTCATCCTACTCACCTCCAATCCCTTCGCGCGCGTCGCGCCGGCGCCCTGGGAGGGCCGCGATCTCAATCCGATCCTGCAGGATCCCGGCCTCGCGATTCACCCGCCGCTGCTCTATGTCGGCTATGTCGGCTTCTCGATCGTCTTCTCCTTCGCGGCGGCGGCGCTGATCGGCGGGCGGATCGACGCCGCCTGGGCGCGCGTCGTGCGGCCCTGGACGCTATTCGCCTGGACGGCGCTGACGCTCGGCATCGCCATGGGCTCCTATTGGGCCTATTACACGCTCGGCTGGGGCGGCTTCTGGTTCTGGGATCCGGTCGAGAACGCCTCGCTCATGCCCTGGATCGCCGGCACGGCGCTGCTGCACAGCGCCGCCGTGATGGAGAAGCGCGAGGCGCTGAAAGTCTGGACGATCTTTCTGTCGATCCTCGCCTTCTCACTGTCCTTGCTCGGCACGTTTCTCGTGCGCTCCGGCGTCTTGACCTCGGTGCACGCCTTCGCGAGCGATCCCGACCGCGGCGTCTTCATTCTCGCCATTCTCGTCTTCTTCATCGGCGGCGCGCTCGCGCTCTTTGCTGCGCGCGCGGCCTCGCTTCCCATCGGCGGGCTCTTTGCGCCGATCTCGCGCGAGGGCGCGCTGGTCGTGAATAATCTGCTGCTCTCGGCGTGCTGCGCGACCGTCGTCATCGGCACGCTTTATCCGTTGGCGCTCGAAGCTTTGACCGGCGAGAAGATTTCCGTCGGCGCACCCTTCTTCAATACGGTGCTGATCCCGATCTTCCTGCCGCTCGCCCTGCTCATGCCGATCGGCCAGATGCTCGCCTGGAAGCGCGGCGATCTGAAAGCGGCGCTGCAGCGGCTGCGCGTCGCTTTCCTTGTCGGCGTTCTCGCGGCGGCGGCGCTGGGCGCTTCTTATGGCGCGCCGTTTCTTTCGGTCGCGACGGGCGGCATAGCGGTCTATCTCGTCGTCGGCGCCCTGAGCGACCTCGCGCTGCGCGTCTTTGCGCGCGCTTCTTCCGCGCGCGCCGTCTTCGCGCGGCTGCGCGGCCTGCCGCTTTCCGTTTTCGGAACGTCGGTCGCGCATGCTGGCGTCGGGCTGGCGCTCCTCGGCCTCGCGGCGACGGGCTGGGGCGTCGAGACTATCGTCGCGATGAAGCCGCTGACCTTCTATGACATCGGCCCCTATCAGATCGGCATCGAATCGATCTCGCCGCGCCAGGGGCCGAATTACGCCGAGACTTACGCCGTCATGGCGGTGCGCAAGGACGGCGCGACGCTCGCGAAGATCGAGCCGGCGAAGCGCTTCTACCCGGCGCGGCGCATGGCGCGCACGGAAGCGGGAATCGTCACGCTCGGCCTTGGGCAGGTCTACGCCGCGATCGGCGAGTCGCATGAGGACGGAACGATCGACGCGCGGCTCTATTGGAAGCCGCTCGTCACGCTCATCTGGATCGGAGCGCTGGTCATGGCCTTCGGCGGCGCGCTGTCGCTCGCCGACCGGCGGCTGCGCATCGGCGCCGCGCGCCGCGCCCCCGCCCCGGCGCTGGAGCCAGCGGAATGAGCGGCGATCTTCGTTTCGATAAATCCCCCAAGCCCCTCACCTTACCTCTCCCCGTTTTCACGGGGAGAGGGGTCATCGGCGTATCGTCTATGCGATTGGCCTTGTGGCGCGGCGCCGGCCGCTTCCTCTCCCCGCTTGCGGGGAGAGGCAAGGTGAGGGGCTTGGGGGTTTGTCTCCCACTTGCGTCGTTACTCTTATTCCTCCTCCCCCTCGCCGCCGGCGCCGTCACGCCGGGCGAAAAGCTCGACGATCCGGCGCTCGAGGCGCGGGCGCGGACGATCACCAATGAACTGCGCTGCCTTGTTTGCCAGAACCAGTCCGTCGACGACTCCGACGCGCCGCTCGCCAAGGATTTGCGCCTGCTCGTCCGCGAGAAGCTGAAGGAAGGGCTGAGCGACGCCGAAACGCGCGAATTCGTCCATGCGCGCTATGGCGATTTCGTTCTGCTGCGCCCGCCCTTCAAGCCGGGCACGTTCCTGCTCTGGACGGCGCCGCTGCTCGCGCTTCTCGCCGGCGCCGCCGCGGTCTGGACGGCTACGCGCCGCCGTCGCATCTTCGCGCCGCCCGCGGCCCTCACCGCCGAGGAAAGGGCGCGTCTCGATGGACTTGGCGTCGGCCGTTTCGACGATTCCGAGTCGCGGGAATAGCTCCGGCTGTCATTCGGTCGTTGCAGGAAAACATTAGATGGTCTCCGTCCAAACAGGAGCCGTCAATGACATCGGTTGCTTCCAGCGTCGATCTTACAGTCGGTCACGATCCGCACAGCCCCAAGCCCAAACTCGATCACTCCTTCGACATTCGCGCCCTTCTCGCCTTCCTCGGCGTGATGGCGTGCGGCCTCGGCTTCACCGCCTTCAGCATATGGAGCGATCTGCGCGAATCCGGCGCGCCGGTGACGACCTATCTCCCCTTCGTCCTGCTTGGCGTCGCGCTGCTGATCGCGCTCGGCTTCGAATTCGTCAACGGCTTCCACGACACCGCCAACGCTGTCGCGACGGTGATCTATACGCATTCGCTGCCCGCCCCTGTCGCGGTCGTCTGGTCGGGCGTGTGGAACTTCCTCGGCGTGATGGCGTCGACCGGCGCGGTCGCCTTCGGCATCGTGTCGCTGCTCCCCGTCGAACTCATTCTGCAAGTCGGGTCGAGCGCCGGCTTCGCCATGGTGTTCGCCTTGCTCATCGCCGCCATCATCTGGAATCTCGGCACTTGGTGGTTGGGACTGCCGGCCTCGAGCTCCCATACGCTGATCGGCTCGATCATCGGCGTCGGCGTCGCCAATGCGCTCATGCGCGGTCGCGACGGCACCTCCGGCGTCGATTGGGGCAAGGCGACGGAGATCGGCTATTCGCTGCTGTTCTCGCCGATCGTCGGCTTTGTCGCGGCGGCGCTTTTGCTGCTCTCCATGAAATTGCTGGTGCATAAGCCCGAGCTCTATCAGGAGCCCAAGGGCCAGAACCCGCCGCCGTGGTGGATTCGCGGCCTGCTGGTTCTCACCTGCACCGGCGTCTCCTTCGCCCATGGCTCGAATGACGGCCAAAAGGGCATGGGCCTCATCATGCTGATCCTCATCGGCACGGTGCCGACCTCCTATGCGCTCAACCGCGCTCTGCCCGCCAGTCATGTCGCGGCTTTCGCGAGCGCCTCGGAGGCCGCCTCGAAAGTCGTCGAAGGGAAGGCGGAGGGCTATCGGGTGCTCGGCGATCCGCGGCCCGCGGTCATGCAATTTATTTCGCGCCATGAGCTGAACGAAGGCACCTATCCCTCGCTCGCCGCGCTGATGCGCGACATCGCCAAGGAGATCGAGACCTATGGCTCGATTTCGAAAATTCCTTTCGCCGCGGTCGGCAACACCCGCAACGACATCTATCTCGTTTCCGAGGCCTTGCGTTTCCTCGTCAAGGACAAGGACGCCGAGCTGACGGACAACGACAAGAAAATCCTGAAAAACTACAAGGACCAGATCGACCAGGCGACGAAGTTCATCCCGACCTGGGTCAAGATCGCCGTGGCGATCGCACTCGGCCTTGGAACGATGATCGGCTGGAAGCGCATCGTCGTCACCGTGGGCGAGAAGATCGGCAAGCAGCATCTGACCTACGGTCAGGGCGCTTCGGCGGAGCTCGTCGCCATGAGCACCATCGCCGCCGCCGACATGTATGGGCTGCCGGTCTCGACGACGCATGTGTTGTCCTCGGGCGTCGCGGGAACCATGGCCGCCAATGGCTCAGGCGTGCAGATGGGCACGATCCGCAATCTGCTCATGGCCTGGGTGATGACGCTGCCCTGCGCCATCCTCCTGTCGGGCGGGCTTTATTTCGCGCTGAACCATATTCTGGGCCTCTTCGCCCGCTAGAGCGCGCCGCCAAAAAGCAGAAACCGGCCTTACGCATAAAGCGCGCGCTCTAAGACGAAGCCCAAAAAGCAATCAGCCGTCGGGGGCGCCCCGACGGCCTCCTGCGCGGGGGCGGCGGCCTCTATCCAATCGGCCGCGCCTGCAATATAGGACGGGAGAGTTCCCGGCCGCGGCGCGCGGCCCTTCAGCCGAAGAGCGAGCCATGGCCGAACATTCCACGCCCCATTTCCACAACCAGCCCGGCGTCTCCCAGATTCGCGTCGGCGCCAAGGAATTCATGTGCGTCGGCGCGCTGCCGCCCTTCGACCATCCGCATGTCTATATCGACATGGGCGCGTCGAACGAGGCGGTCTGTCCCTATTGCTCGACGCATTACGTCTATGATCCGGCGCTGCGCGGCGGCGTCGATCCGGCCGAATGCGTCTATCATCCGACGCAAGTCGCCGCCGCCTGACGCCCAAAAGACGATGGAAGCGCCGATCGTCGTCGCCGGCGCGGGCATAGGCGGGCTGAGCGCGGCGCTGGCGCTCGCGCGCGCCGGCAAAAGCGCGCTCGTTCTGGAGCGCGCGGCGACGATCGAGGAAGTCGGCGCGGGCCTCCAGATCGCGCCCAACGCCGGCCGGATCCTCGCAAAGCTCGGCCTGGAGCCGGCGCTCGCCGCCGTAGCGCTGGAGCCCGCGGCGATCAACATCAGGCGCGGGCGGGACGGGTCGCTGCTCGCGCGGCTCGACCTTGCGGGCGCGCGCGAGACTTGGGGCGCCCCCTTCCGGCTTTTCCACCGCGCCGATCTGCAGGGCGCGCTGCTGAAGGCGGCGCAGGAAAATCGCAATATCCATGTCCGCGCCGGCGCGCGCGTCGGCGATTTTTCGGCGCGCGCGGGCGGATTGCGCATCCGCGTCCATACGCCGGACGGCGTCGAGGAGATCGGGACGGCGGGTCTCGTCGGCGCCGATGGTCTGCGCTCCGGCGTGCGGACGCGGCTTTTCCCTTCCGAGGACGACGCGCCTTTCTATTCCGGCTGCGTCGCCTGGCGCGCGGTTTTTCCAGCCGAAGGGGCGCCGCCGGCGCTGCGCGTCCGGGAGAGCCATCTTTGGCTGCTGCCCGGCGCGCATATCGTGCATTATCCGCTGCGCGACGGCTCCCTCATCAACGCCGTCGCCGTCGTCGAGGAGCGTCTGGCGGGTCAAGACGCCGATCAGATTTTGACGCTCAACGGCGCCGAGCTTGCGCATCGTCTCGCGCCGCTGCGCCTTTCGCCGCAGCTCCGCGAATTGATCGAGGCCGGCGCCGCCTGGCGGCATTGGCCGCTTTATACGCGGCCGCCGCTGGCGCAATGGAGTCTCGGCGCGGCGACGCTGCTCGGCGACGCCGCCCATCCCATGGTCCCTTTTCTCGCGCAGGGCGCCGCCCAGGCGATCGAGGACGCGGCGGCGCTCGGGGACGCCTTCGCGCAGCCGGAGGCAAGCGTCGAAGCCGCCTTTGCAGCCTATGAGCAGGCGCGGCATGCGCGCGCGTCGCAAGTCGTTCGCGCCTCGCGGCGGCAGGGCGGCTATTTCCATCTGCGCGGCCTCGCGGCGCATGCGCGCGATCTTACGATCCGCGCGCTTGGCGGGGGCGGCATGCTCAAGCGCAACGCCTGGCTCTATCGGTAGCGCCGGCGTTCGCGCCGGCCGATCATGGCGCGATTGCGGCGGTTCGGCGCCAGTAGCGAGCGCCGCGCGCGCCTCGCTGCGCGGGCGTTTAACGGCATGAAAACCATGAGCCGCGCGCGAAGGGCATGGCCATTCGGCGCCGCTCAGATGGGATCGACGCCGTCGATTCAATTGCTTGCGGCGAAACGAAGCAGCGCCGGGCGAAGACGGGCGGCAAGGAGGCCAAGGCCCTGCGCGCGCCCGGCGCGAGCTATGGACGGTCGCGCCCGTTAAGTCATATGGCCTCTTCGCGTCGTGATCAGCCGGCGCCGACCCGGCCGCGCGTCAAAAAATTTAACGCCGCGCGGGAGGCGTTAACCTCAAAAGCCCGCTTCCGTTAACTGGAGTTGTCCCAAGCTTAAGCGCATTGCGTTCGCCCAAACGCCGGCGCGTTGGCCTCATTCTGAAAAACTATTACAAATCAATATTTTATGAGATTGCTTCAAATTTTACGGATTTTGCTATCCCAAAATTATACTTACCGGGAATCCGCGTAAATCTGAACGCATTCGCGTAAAATGCGAGAAAATTACTTTCATAGACAGCAAATCCCGCAACCTATTCTCGCCTCATCGAACGGAGGCGGGTTATGTTTGGGATCATCACCAAGGCGGTTACGGCTCTCTCTCTTGCTGGCGCGGCCCTTATCGCGGTCAACGCTACGAGCCTCGCCGGCCCCGACGCCGCCACCTTCGCCGCGACCGGCGCCGAGACGAGCGTGCCCTACGGCTGGGTGGATTTCTGCCAGCGCTATCGCGGCGAGTGCCAGGAGGATGAGCGCGCCCCCGAGGACATCGATCTCACCGCCGCCGCCTATCGCAAGATCGCCCGCATCAACGCCTGGGTGAACAAGAATATCGACCCCCTCTCCGATCAGGATCACTGGTCGGCGGTCGACCGCTGGGATTATCCGAGCGACGGCAAGGGCGATTGCGAGGATTTCGCGCTCTTGAAGCGCCGCATGCTGATCGAAGAGGGCTTTCCGCGCGAGGCGCTGCTCCTGACCGTGGTGAAGGAGAAGAACGGCGACGGCCATTCGGTGCTCACCGTCAAGACCAATCGCGGCGAATTCGTCCTCGACAATCTCTCCAATGAGATGCGGCCCTGGACCCGCGCGCCCTATCGTTTCGTCAAGCGCCAGTCGCAGCGCAATCAGAATGTGTGGGTCGCGATCGACGCCCCGGCCAGCGCCCCGGTCTACGCCTCGCGGTGAGCATCTTGAGCCGAGGCGGGCTCAGCCGGTCCGTCAGTCGATCGGCTCCAGCCCCTTGGCGTATCTCTCGGCGTTCTCGACATAATGCCTCGCCGATTCGAGATGATGCGCGCGGGCTTCCGGGCCGAGGGTGCGAATCACCTTGGCGGGGGAGCCGACGATCAGCGAATAGTCGGGAAACTCTTTGCCTTCAGTGACGAGGGCGTTGGCGCCGACGAGGGAATTGGCCCCGATCCTCACGCCATTGAGGATCGTCGCGCCCATGCCGATGAGGCTCGCCTCGCCGATCATGCAGCTATGCAGAATGACGCCATGGCCGATGGTGCAGTCGGCGCCGATGGTCAGCGGAAAGCCCATATCGGTGTGGAGGATGCAGTTCTCCTGAAGATTGGTGCGGGCGCCGATGGTGATCCATTCATTATCGCCCCGCAGCACGCAGCCGAACCAGATATTGGCGTCCTCCTGCAATTCGACGCGGCCGATGACATGCGCGCCCGGCGCGACGAAATAGCGGCCCGGGACGGGCAGGCGCGGCGCGACGGCGTCGATTTTGTATAGCGGCATGGGACGAAGCTCCTTGGAATGGCGGCGCGACATTGCCACTAGAGCGCGCTGCGAAAAAGCGGAATCCGGCTTTTGGCGTAAGGCGCGATCTAAACTTTTTGAATCGATCGCGTTATCCGCATTTGGGCGATTCCGCCCAAATGCGGCGTGATCTACGGCGCGTTTTCATGCAATGGCGCAAAGCCGGAGCTCGTCGCGGCCATAGTCGTAAGGCACGGAAAATTACACTATAAGCGGCTGGCGCGGGGGCGGCGCGGAAAACGCGCGCGAATGGAGAAGGGCGCTGAACGCCATTATGTTGCGAGATCGGATGCGGCGCGTCGGCGCGTCGGCGGCGCGGGCGGCGGGCGCGCTC
>NZ_JAZHYN010000059.1:0-17780 GCF_036576025.1 Methylocystis borbori
CGTGCCGCCGGCCGAAACGCTGGTGCTCGGGGCCGGCAGCGTCGGCGCGCAGGCGACGGCGGTCGCGCTCGGCATGGGGGCGAGCGTTCTTGTCGCCGACCGCAATCCCGAGGCGCTGCGCCGGCTGGAGACGCGCTTCGGCTTCGCCGCCCGCACGATCTATTCGACGCGCGCGGCCATCGCCGAATCGATCAAGCGCGCCGATCTCGTCATTTGCGCCGCGCTCGCGCCGGGCGCGAAGGCGCCGATCCTCATCACGCGCGACATGCTCGCGACGATGAAACGCGGCGCGGTGATCGTCGACGTCGCCATCGATCAGGGCGGCTGCTGCGAAACCTCGCGGCCGACGAGCCATTCGCATCCGACCTATGTCGTCGACGGCGTCGTGCATTATTGCGTGACCAATATGCCAGGCGTTACGCCGCGCACCTCGACTTTCGCGCTCAACAACGCCACCCTGCCGTTCACGCTCGCGCTGGCCAACAAGGGTTGGCGGCGAGCCTTGCAGGACGATCCGCATCTGCGCACAGGGCTGGAAATCTCTGGCGGCCGGGTCTTGTCGCCGCCGGTCGCGGCCGCGCATGGCCTGCCTTTATCGCCCGAACTCAATGTATTGGAGGCGATAGCAAGCGCTTAAAGTATAGAGTGCGCTTGAGCTTTGCGCGGCGCTCGGGGCGCGTTGCGGCGAAATAGCGCGCGTCCCCCCGCGGCCTTTGCGCCCACAAGGCCCGCAAGGCCGGCGCGCCGCGATATGGCGCTGTTATAATTCCAACCTACCTAACGACCGCGCGCTTTTGCGACGGGCTTGGACGCTTTTATCCCGGGCGCGCAATTGTTAGACCAGGACATGAGAAGCGGTTGCGGGCATGATGGCCGGGCGCCGACACATTCGAACGGAAAGGCAGGCTTGAGGCATGAGCGCGAAGGGGGACCACGAACCCGCGGGCAACCGGAAACCGCCGGCGCGGGGAGACGCGGTTTCGGCGCGCGAGGAAGCTTCGACGAAAGCCAAGGCGTCCGCGAAGGCTAAGGCGCCCGGCGCGGCGAAGGGGGCCGTCAAGACCAAGACGCCGCCGGCGGCCAAGCCGAAAAAAAGCGTCGCCGCCGAGGCGCCGGCCAGCGCCGCCCCGAAGGCGCAAGCGCCCGCCAAAGCCGCCAAGGGGCCAAAGAGCGCCAAAGGCAATGGCGCCGCGCCGGCCGCTGCGACGCCGCTCGCGCGCGCGGGCCTCGGGACGGCCGATTTCGAGACCATGGCGGAAAATCTGGCGCAGCTCGTCGATCAGGGCCGCAAGGCGCTTGCCGCGGCGATCGGCCGCGCCGCCGATCCGGGAGACGCGCGCAGCGAACTCGCCGCCAATGTCGCCGATGCGACGAAGACGCTCGGCGTCGTCGCCGAATATTGGCTGGCGCAGCCCGAGCGCGCCGCCGCCGCCCAGGCCGACCTTTACAACGGGCTCACCGAAATCTGGAGCCAGACGCTGCGCCGCTATGGCGGCGAGGATGTCGCGCCGGTGATCGCTTCGGACGCCTCCGACAGGCGTTTCGCCGCGCCCGAATGGCGCGAGAATCCTTTCTTCGACTGGCTGCGGCAAACCTATCTGCTCGCCTCGCGATGGGCGGGGGATCTCGTGGAGAAGACCGAGGGCCTCGATCCGCAAGTGAAGGCGAAGGCCGCCTTCTATACGCGGCTCATTTCGAGCGCGGTCTCGCCCTCGAATTTCGTGCCGACCAATCCCGAACTCCTGCGCGCGACGATCGACGCCAAGGGCGAAAATCTCGTGCGCGGCCTCAAAATGCTCGCGGAGGATATTTCCGCCGGCGGCGGCGTGCTCAAAATCCGCCAGAGCGCCGACGAGCAGTTCCAGCTTGGCGTCGATATGGCGAACACGCCCGGCAAGGTCGTCTGGCGCAACGACGTGATGGAGCTCATTCAATATGAGCCGACGACGGCGGAGGTCTACGCGCGCCCGCTGCTCATCGTCCCGCCCTGGATCAACAAATTCTACGTGCTCGATCTCAATCCGGAGAAGAGCTTCGTGCGCTGGGCCGTCGAGCAGGGCCTCACCGTCTTCATCATCTCCTGGGTCAATCCCGACGAGAGCAAGGCGGAAAAGGGGTTCGAGGCCTATATGCACGAAGGCGTGCTGACCGCGCTCGACGTGATTGAAAAAGCGACCGGCGCGCAAAAAGTGGCGACGGCCGGCTATTGCGTCGGCGGCACGCTGCTCGCCATGACGCTCGCCTATATGGCCGCGATTGGCGACGACCGCGTCGACAGCGTCACCTTCTTCGCGACGCAGGTCGATTTCTCCGACGCCGGCGATCTGCAGATTTTCATCGACGAGGCGCGCCTCGCCGCGCTCGACGAGAGCATGGCGCGCACCGGCTATCTCGAAGGCGTGAAAATGGCCAACGCCTTCAATATGCTGCGGCCCAACGAACTCATCTGGAGCTATGTCGTCAATAATTACATGAAGGGCGTCGAGCCGGCCGCCTTCGATCTTCTCGTCTGGAATTCCGATTGCACGCGCATTCCGCGCGCCAATCATTCCTTCTATCTGCGCAGCTGCTACCTCGAAAACCGGCTCGCGCGCGGCGAAATGGTCATCGACGGCGTGCGGCTCAATCTACGCCAGGTGAAGATCCCGGTCTATGAGCTTGCGGCGAAGGAAGATCATATCGCGCCGGCGCAATCGGTGTTTCGCGGCGCGAAATTCTTTGGCGGCGACGTGACCTATGTTCTCGCCGGCGCGGGCCATATCGCCGGCGTCATCAACCCGCCCTCTAAGCACAAATATCAATATTGGACGGGCGGCGAGGTCAAAGGCCGTTTCGTAGACTGGATCGCCGGCGCGCAAGAGATCAAGGGGTCCTGGTGGCCGAACTGGCTCGCCTGGGCGACGGCGCAGGCGCCAAGAAAAGTCCCGGCGCGCAAGCCCGGCGGCGGCAAGCTCAAGATCATTTGCGACGCGCCGGGCGACTATGTGCGGGTGAAGGCGTAGCGCGCGCTTACGCGCCGCCGGGAATGAGGCCCACCCGCTCGATCAGCCAGTAAACGCCCGCGAGCGCAATGAGCGCGGAGACGACATAGACGAGCTTGTCGCTGCGCTTGCCCCCCGTGCGGCTGTCGATGAAGAATAGGAGCGGCAGGATGGGGAGGACGATGGCGATCTGTCCGACTTCGACGCCGATGTTGAAGGCGGCGAGCGCTGGCACGACGCCGCTTTGCGGCACGCCCATTTCGGTCAGCGCCGAGGCGAAGCCAAAGCCATGGATGAAGCCGAAGAAAAAGGTGTTGCGCCAGCGATTGTCCACGTCGCGCGAATAGAAATTCTCGACCGCGACGAAAATGATCGAGGCCGCGATCAGCGCCTCGACCAATGTCGAGGGCAAGGTGAAGATATTGAGCGCCGCCAGCGACAGGGTGATCGAATGCGAGATGGTGAAGGCGGTGACGATTTTCACCACCGGCCAGACGCGCGTCGCCCAGAGGATCAGCGCGAAGAGGAAGCAGAGATGATCGTAGCCGGTGACGATATGTTCGACGCCCGCGAGAAGAAACTTCCACATCAATTGCGCGGTCGTCTCCAACGGCTTTGAGAGGTCGAGCGCCGGATCGCTCGGATAGAGCATGGTCTGGCCGGCGTTTTCCGCTCCTTCGAGGGTCACGAGATGCTTGCCCTTGGCGCCCTGGGCGGCGAGGAGCTTTGTCGCATCGTAAAAAATCGTTCCGCTCGTTCCGCCGCAGTCGAAGCGCAAGACGATGAGCGCGCTGTCCTCATTGGTCGGGTCTTCGCCGGATTTCTCGATGCGGCTCACGCAGGCCCGGCCTGTCGCGTCGCGCATCGCGACGCGCTTCTCCACGAATTTCCCGATCTCGGCTTCGAGCGCGCCCGGCGCGGAGAGATCGACGTCGGCGCGCTCACGCATCGTCTCCTGAAACATGCGTTCGAGATCGGTGGCGAGAAAGCCAATGTCGACGACATAGACGCGACCGTCGTTGGGGACGATTTTGCCGGTGGAAATGTCCGGCGTATGCGCGAGCGCCGGGACCGCAAGGCCGACGCAGAACAAGATTACGGCGGCCCATCGCTTCATCGACCCGGTCATGCGCGCTTCCTCTGTCTTTTGTTTTTTGGCCCGGCAACATGCCAAAGGCGGCTCTCCCAAACAAGACAGCATAAGCGCAAGCGTTTGGCTTTCCGGCCCGCTTTTAGTATGACGTAATATATCAGAGTTCATACGCGGGCGCTTTCGGCGCGGCGTTTACGGAGCGCGCGAGCGATGACGCTTACGAGACTATTTGTCGCCGTCTTTCTGTCGGCCTTCCTCTGCGCGGGCGCGGCCTTCGCCCATACGGCCGATATTTCGAGCGGACGCGTCGTTCCCGAGGGAGAGGGCCAATATCGCGTCGATGTCGGCGTCTTGGGGACCGACGTCGAACGCATGTTTCAGGAGACGCAATCGGAGCGCGCCGGCGTCGATCTTTCGCCGCCTGGCGTGCTAGAGCAGGAGATCGGCAAATTCATCGAGCGCCGCGTGCAATTGCGAAACGCCGAGGGCGAACTATGCAAGAGCAGCATTATTTCCGTCGGAGAGGACCCGACCAATCCCTATGACGCCAAGATCGTCTTGCGCTTCGACTGCAAGGGCGTCGCCGGTCAGATTTTCTACGATCCCGGCCGATTGCTGAGAACGCAGGGTCCGCGCGGCAGGCATCTCCTCGGGATTGGCGAAGCGCCGGATCAGGCGCAGCTCACAGAGGCGCAGCGCAAGGGCGCGGAGCCCGCGCCAGGCCAAGCGATGATCTTTGCTTCCGACGGTCCGGTCGATTTGTCGAAGCCGCTGCTCTCCCCATGGGAGCTTGCGCCAAAATTCTTCGAGGCTGGCGTCGAGCATATCATGACCGGCTACGATCATCTCTGCTTCCTCATCGCCGTCATGCTGTGGGCGACGCGCGTCTGGCCGGTCGTCAAGATCGTCACCGCCTTCACCGTCTCGCATTCGGTCACGCTGTCGCTCGCGGCGCTGCAGCTCGTCAATCTACCGAGCTATTGGGTGGAGATCGCCATCGCGCTCTCCATCATCTATGTCGCGGTCGAGAATTTCTTCACGCGCAAGATCGAGGGACGCTGGCACGACACCTTCGTCTTCGGCTTCATCCATGGCTTCGGCTTCGCGAGCGCCCTCACCGAACTTGGCCTGCCGCAGCGCGCGATCGTGCCGGCGCTCGCCTCCTTCAACATCGGCGTCGAAGTCGGGCAGATCGGCGTCGTGCTTGTCGTTCTGCCGCTGCTGCTCCTGATCGATAAAATATTCACGAAAGGCGAGCGCAGCCCGCGGCTGGTGCAGGCCCTCTCCGCGATCATCGCCTGTTTCGGCGCCTATTGGCTGTTCGTGCGCCTCGGCGTTATAAGCTAGAGATCGCGCAGGGCGGTTTTCGAGCGCGCGGAATTTCTTGATTCTTCCGTTTGGCCGCCGCGCGAACAGCCGGAGCCGATAAGATGCAGCGCGTGACCATAACGATCGACGAAGAACTGATGAGCGCGCTCGACCAATATATGGAGGCGGGCGGGCATCAGAACCGTTCGGAAGCCGTTCGCGATCTCGTGCGTGCGGGCCTCTTGAAAAAGCCCGAAAAGGACGACGGCGCGCGCGCCTGCGTCGCGGCGCTGGTCTATGTCTATGATCACGAGACCCGGCAATTGTCGAAACGGCTGATGACCGATCATCACAGTCACGCCGACATGTCGATCGCGACGCTGCATGTCCATATGGACGAGGCGACCTGTCTCGAAGTCTCGCTCCTGCGCGGCCAGAAGTCCGATGTCGAGCATTTCGCGAGCCATGTCATCGGCGAGCGCGGCGTGCGCTACGGGCAGCTCGTCGTCGTCCCGGCCGACGCCGAACAGGGCGAGAAACTGCTCCCGCACGGCCACGCTCACGAGAGCGGCCACGCCCACCGGTCGAATTAACTTCCGCTTAACTGTCTGTTGCAAAATGGCAACGCCTGAAACAAATCCTTCACCGGCGATTGACTCCCGCGCGTCGCGTAAGACAACTTTGAAAAAAATTCACAACTAGCGCACGCTGGGGAGTCCGTGAATGAGCCGCCGCCTCGCGACTATTTCTTGCATCGCCATGGGCGTCGCGCTCGGGAGTCATGCCGCTCTCGCGCATAACGTCGCTTTGCCGACGATCGACGTCGGCGGCAAGCGGCGCATGGTCTCCGTCCCGCATGTTCATACCCCGTCGGGCCCCCGCGTGATCCGGTCCGCGTCGTCGCCGGTCGTCGCCGCGGTGAGCCCGCCTCCGGCGGCGCCATCCGGTCCAAAACCGCCGCCGATAACCTCATCGAGCGAGAAATTCTTCACCGGCGCGGAAGTCAATGCGCTTCCCTTCAAACAGGCTGGCGAGGCCTTGGAGATCGTGCCGGGCCTTGTGGTGACGCAGCACAGCGGCGACGGCAAAGCGAACCAATATTTTCTGCGCGGCTTTAACCTCGATCACGGCACCGACCTCGCCCTTTATCTCGACGGCATGCCGCTCAATATGCGCACCCACGGCCATGGACAGGGTTACGCGGACGCCAATTTCCTCATTCCCGAGCTTCTCTCCTACGTATTGGCCCGCAAAGGACCCTATGACGCGCAGGACGGCGACTTCTCCTCCGCCGGCTCGATCTACATGCAATATAAGGACAAGATCGATAAGGGCTTCTATCAGTTCACCGGGGGAAGCTTCGCCTATGGGCGCGCGCTCGCCGTCGCGCCCTATGAGGATTTTGCCGGCGGCTCGGCCTATGGCGCCGTCGAGGCGCAATATTACAACGGTCCCTGGGAGCGCGGCGATAATCTGCGCCGGATCAACAGCGTCTTGCGGTGGGCGCGCGGCACGCAGGAAGACGGCGCGGCGGTGACCTTTATGGGTTACGGCAACAGATGGTATTCCACCGACCAAATTCCGGAGCGCGCGGTCTATATGGGGGTGAAGTCGCTCTGGGGCACGCTCGACGCCACCGACGGCGGCGACACCACCCGCTTCTCGCTCTCCGGCCGCTGGAGCCAAACCGACGGCAATCATTATTCCCGCGTCGAAGCCTATGTCATGCATTCGACGCTCGATCTCTACAACAACTTCACCTATTTCCTCGCCCATCCGGACCTTGGCGACCAGTTTCGTCAGTTCGACCGGCGGACCATGGCCGGCGTCAACGCCCAGCATGCGATCAAATGGGACAGTATGGGCCTTCCGGTCGAAACCCGCATCGGCTTGCAAGGTCGTTACGACGACATTCGCTTGGGGCTGCAGGAAAGTTTCCGTCGCACGCCCTTTGACACGGTGCGCAACGACGCCGTCGGCGAGGGCAGCATCAGCCTCTGGACCGACACGACCGTGCGCTGGACGCCATGGCTGCGCACAGTGACGGGCGGACGCTTCGACTATTACAACGCCAATGTGAATTCGCTGCAGAGCTTATGGGGCTCGCCGGTCATCGCGACCAGCGAAGGGTTTCCGGCCTTCCTTTGGACGGGGCCGTTCAACAGCAATTCGAAGGACGCGGCGCTGTTCAGCCCCAAGGCGTCGATTATCGTCGGGCCTTTCCAGAAGACGGAATTCTATTTTAACTATGGCGAGGGCTTCCACTCCACCGACGCGCGGGGAACTGTGCAGAGCCTGTCGACCTCGGAACTGTCCGACTCTGACGGCTTCGTGACGGTGGCGCCCATTCCGCTTCTGGTGAAATCGCGCGGCGCGGAGATTGGCGCGCGGACGAAATTCATCGAGGGGCTCGATTCGAGCGTGAGCTTCTTCTGGCTCAATCTCGATTCGGAGAACCAGTTCGAAGGCGACAGCGGCACGACGACCTTCGGCCGTCCCAGCCGCCGCTACGGCGTCGAACTCGCCAATCACTACAGCCCGACGTCCTGGATTCGCTTCGATGGCGACGTCGCGCTCGTGCATGCGCGTTACCGCGGCGTCGATCAGTTGCAGGCTTTCGCCTGGCTCGACCTTATTACGCCGGAGACGCTCCCTTATGGGACGTTCCTCGGCAACGCGCCTGGCAATTATCTGCAAAATTCCGTCGCGATAACCGCGCTGGGCGGCCTGGAGCTGGGCGAAGCGACAGGCTGGTTCGGCGCGCTGAAATATCGCTACGTGGGCTCGCGCCCGCTGACGGAGGATGGCTACATACAGTCGCCCGTGACGGGAACGATGAACGCGCGTCTGGGCTATCGTTGGACGGACGGCTGGCGGTTGCAGCTCGACGCATTCAACATTTTTAATTCGCGCTCGGACCAGATCACCTATGGCTACGGCTCGCTGTTGCCGACCGACCCGCTTTACCAGCAGTGCGTCAATGGAATCGCGCCGGGCGCCGTCTGCGCCGTCGGCGTGATGGACCGGCATTTCAAGCCGGTCGAACCCCCGGCCGTGCGCGTGACCTTCAGCGGGCCGCTGAACTTCGACGCGGCGCCCAATTTCGCCGCGCCGATCTCGGGGCTGGCGGATTGAGGGGAGGGACGCCTCCCGTTTCGGGTTAGTTGGCCAAGCCTCGGAGATTGCAAAATGCTTTCATAATTTGATTCTTTGAAATCAATATGCAATTATCCTCCAACTTTTAGGAGGGACCACATGGCGACCGCGGTTTCCCGGGTCATTGACCATCTGCGCGAAGACGGCGGCCTGCAGGGCAAGGATATCGCCAATATCGTCGCGGTTTCGCCGGCGACGGTGTCGCGCTGGTCGAGCGGCAAAGCGACGCCGGATTTGCGCACGCAGACGGTGATCGCGGAACTGCGCTATGTCGTCGACCGGCTCGCCGATTTCTACTCGCCGGAGGAGACGCGGCTGTGGCTGCATGCCAGCCATCCGATGCTCAAGGGCGAACGCGCCATCGATCTCATCAACGCCGGCCGCACCCAGGAGGTGCTCGCGGTGATCGATGCGCTCGACTCGGGCGCTTATGTGTAAATGGCGGATCGCCGCGCCCGCGATCTTGCGCTTCTCGACGCCATCGACGCTTTCAAGCGAGAGCCTTTCGCCCAGCCCGTCTGGCGCGTGGCGCGAGAGGGACGAGAGCCGATGCTCGGGGCGGCGACCAGCAGCCGTTGGTGCGATGGAGCCTTCGACGTGATTTATACGTCGCTCGAGCGCGACGGCGCGCTCGCGGAAATCCATGCGCTGTTGAGCCTACAGCCCGTATTCCCGTCGAAATTGCGCGCCTTCGTCCATAAATTGGCGATCGACGCCAGGGCGACGCTGCGGCTGGCCGATCCGCCAACGCTCGCCAAGTTCGGCGTGGACGTTGAGCGCTATCGCGAGCGCGACTACGCGAAAACGCAGGCGATCGCCGACGCAGCCTATTTTCTCGGCTTTGACGGGCTGATCGCGCCGAGCGCGCGCTGGGACTGTCTCAACGCCGTGCTTTTCACCGACCGCATTGCGCCGGGCGGGATCGCCATAGTCGAGACCGAAGCGCAAGCCGTCGATTGGGACGCATGGCGCCGCGCGCGCAAAAGATGATGGCGAAGGCTGCTTGCCTTAAGTGGATATCGGGTAAATCTGGGATCGCCTCTGTTCGCGTCGCCGAGCGATGATAAAAAGCCTCTTTAGGGTGTCCGATTCATATGCGCTTCTCGCCTTCCTTCCTCGACGAAATTCGGGCGCGGCTGCCCGTCTCCGAGGTCGTGCGCCAGAAGGTGAAGCTCAAGAAAGAGGGCAGGGAGTGGCGCGGCCTCTCGCCCTTCAACGCCGAGAAGACGCCCTCCTTCTTCGTCAATGACCAGAAGGGCTTCTTCCACGATTTCTCTTCCGGCAAGCATGGCGACGGCTTCGCCTTTCTGATGGAGACGGAAGGGCTCTCCTTCCCCGAAGCCGTGGAGCGGCTCGCCGCGCTCGCCGGGCTTCAGATGCCCGTAGAAACGAAGGAGCAGCGCGAAGCGGACGAACGCCGCGCGACGCTTGGCGAAGTTTTGGAGGCGGCGGCGGCCTTTTTCGAAAAACAGCTCGCCGGCGCCGCCGGGCGCGAGGCGCGCGCCTATCTCGACGGCCGGCAGATTTCCGCGGCCGCGCGCGAGAAATTCCGGCTCGGCTTCGCGCCGCCCGAGCGCCATGCGCTGCGCGACCATCTCGCCGCCAAGGGCGCGCGCGTCGAGACCATGATCGAGGCGGGCCTCCTCGTCCATGGCGAGGACATCGCCGTCCCCTACGACCGTTTCCGCAATCGCGTGATGTTTCCGATCTGCGACCGCGGCGGCCGCGTCATCGCCTTCGGCGGGCGCGCGATGGAGAAGGACGCGCAGGCGAAATATCTCAATTCGCCGGAGACGCCGCTCTTTCACAAGGGCGCGACCCTCTACAATCTCCACAACGCCCGCAAGGCCGCGCATGACGCCGGAACCGTGATCGCGGTCGAAGGCTATGTCGACGTCATCGCTTTGACCGCCGCGGGCTTTCCTAACGCCGTCGCGCCGCTCGGCACGGCGCTGACGGCGGAGCAATGCGGCCTCCTGTGGCGGATGGCCGAGGAGCCGATCCTCTGCTTCGATGGCGATAAGGCGGGGCTCAAGGCGGCGTTTCGGGCTGTCGATACGGCGTTGCCGCTCATCGGCCCGGGAAGGACTCTCCGCTTCGTCCTGCTGCCGGACGGCCAAGACCCGGACGAACTGCTCCGGGCCGCGGGCCCGACGGCGGTGGCGGAGGCGCTGGCGAGGCCTCTCCCGCTCGTCGATCTTCTCTGGATGCGCGAGACCGGGGGAACCCCGCTCGATACGCCCGAGCGGCGGGCGGCGCTCGAGCGGCGCCTGCGCGAGATCGCGGGGGCCATCGCCGATGAGACCTTGCGGCGCCATTACCAGCAGGAGCTCGCCGACCGGCTTGCGCGTCTCCTTGGCCGTGGCCGGGAGGGAGGCGGCGGGAGGAGTCAATTCACGCCGCGCCGACGGGATTGGCGCGGCGGCGGCGCGCGCCCTTCCGAGGGGCCGCCGCTGCGCATCGGCCCCTCGCTCGCCAATTCCCCGCTGTTTCGCGGCGCGCCTGCCGCCCTGCCGCCGCGCGAAGCGCTTATCCTGCTGATTTTAATAAATCATCCAGATCTCCTTGGCGCCCGTACGGACGACCTTGCGACCATCGATCTCGCATCCGCCGAAGCCGCCGCCCTCAGGGACGCGCTGCTGCGCTGGGTCGAGGGCGGGGGCGGCGACAGCCTCGACCTTCGCCGCTATCTCGCGGACGCAGGGCTTGACGAGGCGGTCGCGCGGCTTCAAGGCATGGCCGCTCATGCGACGCTCTGGAGCGTTCGGCCCGACGCGGCGAGCGCCGACGCCGGGGAAAGCCTGCGACAGGCTTTCGTCTTGCATCGCCGGTCGTCGGCGTTAAATAGGGAGTTGCGCGCGGTCGAAGCCAGGCTCGCCCAAAATCCGAGCGAGCATGATTCCGCGCGGCTGAGGGATATTCAAACCCAGTTGTCCGCGCTAGATGGCGCAGAAGCGGCGGTGGAGGGCTATGGCGCCCTCTCCGGCCGCGCGTCGCGTAATTTGTGAGTCCGCCAGGTCGCAGCGCCATGGCGGGAGGGGATGGTTAGCGCGTCTTTAAGCGGGCGCGCTGAGATTTGTTTGCGGACGAATCGGGCTCCGCCGCCCGGCGCTTCCGCATGCGACCCTTAAAGGAGCGTCGGCGGCCTCCCAGGGTTTTAGAGGGATCACACGCGCTTTGCCGGGTTCGGGCGACCGATCCGGTAAAAGACGCACGGAGCTATTGGATGGCGAAAAAAGACGAAGAAAAGGTCGAAAACGAAGCAGGCGCCGCCGACGCCTCCGATGGGCCGCTTCTCGATCTCAATGACGCCGCCGTCAAGCGGATGATCAAGCTCGCCAAGAAGCGCGGCTTTGTGACCTATGCGGAATTGAACGCCGTGCTGCCGTCCGAGGAAGTGTCGTCGGACCAGATCGAGGACGTGTATGCGATGCTCTCCGAAATGGGCATCACCGTGTCCGAGGGCGACGACCCCGACGATGTCGAGACCGAAGAGCAGGGCGCGGACGAAGAAGAGGCGGAGGGGGGCGAACTCGTCGAGAGCCCGCGCGCGACCGCTGTGGCGACGCGCGCATCGGAGCCCGCCGACCGCACCGACGATCCCGTGCGCATGTATCTGCGCGAAATGGGTTCGGTCGAATTGCTCTCCCGCGAGGGCGAAATCGCCATCGCCAAGCGCATCGAGGCCGGCCGCGAGGCGATGATCGCGGGCCTGTGCGAAAGCCCGCTGACCTTCCAGGCCATCATCATCTGGCGCGAGGAATTGGAGGCGGGCAAGGTTCTGCTGCGCGACATCATTGACCTCGAAGCGACCTACGCCGGCCCCGACGGCAAGGCCACCGCGAAGCCGGCCGAGGAAGCGGCGCCGCCGGCCGCCGAGTTGGCGCCGGCCACCGCGCCGCGCACGCCGCCGGCCGGACTTGGCGAAGAGGCGCCGCCCGTCGAGGAGGCCTTCGAGGAAGAAGACGATCTGGAAAATTCCGTGTCGCTTTCGGCGATGGAGTTGGAGCTCAAGCCGAAAGTGCTGGAGACCTTCGCGCGCATCGCCGACGCCTATAAGAAGCTGCGCCGCCTCCAGGACCAGAATGTCGAAAACAAGCTCAAGAACGAGACGCTGACGCCGGCGCAGGAGCGCAAATACAAGACGCTCAAGAAAGAGATCGTCGCCGACGTCAAATCGCTGTCCTTGAACCAGAACCGCATCGAAGCCCTGGTCGAGCAGCTTTATGACATCAACAAGCGCCTCATCGGCTATGAGACGAAGCTCTTGCGGCTCGCCGACAGCCATGGCGTCGCGCGCGAGGATTTCATCGAAAAGTTCCACGGCTCCGAGCTCGACCCCAAATGGGTGATGCGCGTCGCCAAGCTCGGCTCGAGGGGCTGGAAGGAATTCGTCGCCCGCGACAAGGACCGCATCAAGGATCTGCGCGCCGACATTCACGCGCTTGCGACCGAGACGGGCTTGGAGATTTCCGAGTTCCGCAAGATCGTGCATATGGTGCAGAAAGGCGAGCGCGAAGCGCGCCAGGCGAAGAAGGAAATGGTCGAGGCGAATTTGCGTCTCGTCATCTCCATCGCCAAGAAATACACCAATCGCGGGCTGCAATTCCTCGATCTCATCCAGGAAGGCAATATCGGCCTGATGAAGGCGGTCGACAAATTCGAATATCGCCGTGGCTATAAATTCTCGACCTACGCCACCTGGTGGATTCGCCAAGCGATCACCCGCTCCATCGCCGATCAGGCGCGCACGATCCGCATCCCGGTGCATATGATCGAGACGATCAACAAGATCGTGCGCACCTCGCGACAGATGCTGCATGAGATCGGGCGCGAGCCGACGCCCGAGGAGCTTTCCGAAAAGCTCGCCATGCCGCTCGAAAAAGTGCGCAAGGTTTTGAAGATCGCCAAGGAGCCGATTTCTCTCGAAACGCCGATCGGCGACGAGGAGGATTCGCATCTTGGCGATTTCATCGAGGACAAGAACGCCGTGCTGCCGATCGAGGCGGCGATCCAGTCCAATCTGCGCGAGACGACGACGCGCGTTCTCTCCTCGCTCACGCCGCGCGAGGAGCGCGTGCTGCGCATGCGCTTCGGCATCGGCATGAACACCGACCATACGCTCGAAGAGGTCGGCCAGCAGTTCTCGGTGACGCGCGAGCGCATCCGCCAGATCGAGGCGAAGGCGTTAAGGAAGCTGAAGCATCCAAGCCGGTCGAGGAAGCTTAGGAGCTTCCTGGATAATTGACGTCCTGCCCTGAAGCGCGGGACGTCCTATGGCGCGGGCATAGGGCCGGCGACGGAGCAAGCATAGAGCATGTTCATCAATCATCGATTCTTGAACATCTCTATGTTTACGCGTCGACATATTCCGCGACGGCGCTGGGCGGCGGCACGGGCAGTCCATCGGCTTCAAGCCCGTCAATGTGGAATCGGATAGCTTCTCTGAGCTCCCGCTCCACTTCGGCGACTGTCTGCCCTGTCGCGATGCAGCCAGGCAAATCCGGCACATAGGCCGAATAATTGCCGCCTGCCTTCTCGATCACGACCGCGTACCGCATCGCTATTTCTCCTTCAGGCCAGCCTGTTTGAGAATGCTGTTCAGCGTTCCCGGCGAAATATCGTCTGACGCTTTGCCTGCAACCGTCGCTCGTCCAGCTTTTGTCGGGTGTTTGAACTGCCTATGGCTGCCTCTTGTGGCGACCAGGAACCAGCCGTCCTTTTCCAACAAGCGGATTACGTCCTTTACTTTCATTGCGCCGAAAAGCCTATTTATATCTGAATATCATACTATATTTTCGTCCTGCTCTATCCGCGAATTTTTCTTCGTATCCGGCGTCGTCGCATAGACGATGAGCGAGACGAAAATCGCCGCGCTCGCATACCAGTAGAACCAGTTTTCGTGCCCTCGCGCCTTGAACCAGAGCGCGACATATTCCGCCGAGCCGCCAAAGAGCGACACGGTCGCCGCATAAGGCAGGGCGACGCCGGTGACGCGGATCGCGGCGGGAAAAAGCTCCGCCTTCACCACCGCGTTGATCGAGGTGTAAAGCGCGACGATCAGCCAGGCGCAGCAGATGAGCGCGAAGGCCGCCCATGCGCTCCGCGTGTTTTGAATCGCGGTCAGGAGCGGCGTCGTGAGGATCGTCCCCAGCAGACCGAAGGCGATGAGCATGGGCCGACGCCCGATGCGATCGGACATCACGCCGTAAATCGGTTGCAGGAGAAGCGCGAAGAGGAGCGAGCCGGCGGAGATCCATGTCGTCTGCGCATCGCTCAATCCCGCGGAGAGCTTGAGGAATTTCTGCATATAGGTCGTATAGACATAAAAGGCGATGGTGCCGCCGAGCGTCAGCCCGACGACGATCGCTGTCTCCCGCTTATGCGCGAGTAGCGCATGCAGCGAGCCGCGTTCCTTTTCCGCCCGAGAGGCTTTGAAAGCGTCCGTCTCCACAAGGTCGCGGCGCATGACAAGCGCGACGACGGCAAGCAAGGCGCCGAAGGCGAAAGGAATGCGCCAGCCCCAGTCGCGCAGGGCGTGCGCGTCGAGAAGAACATTCTGCAGGAGGAGCAGCACGCAAAGCGCGAGCAATTGCCCCGCGATCATCGTCACATATTGAAAGCTCGAATAGAAGCCGCGCCGCTCAGGATGCGCCATCTCCGCGAGATAGGTCGCGCTCGATCCATATTCGCCGCCAAGGCTCGCGCCCTGCAACAGCCTTGCAAAAAGCAGAATCGCCGGCGCCGCCGCGCCGATCGTCGCATAGGTCGGAACGAGGGCGACGATGAGCGAGCCGAGGCACATCAGCAGCACGGAGAGCATCAGCGCCTTGCGGCGGCCGCGTCCGTCGCCGATGCGTCCGAATATATAGGCGCCGACGGGCCGCATGAAAAACCCAAGCGCGAAGACGCCCGAAGCCGACATCATCTGCGCGAGGGGGTCGTCGCCGGGGAAGAACGCCTCGGCGAAATAGAGAGAGAAGGCGGAATAGACGTAAAAGTCGTACCATTCGACCAGATTGCCGATCGAGCCGACCACAATGGCGCGCAACCGCGCCGCCTCGCTCCTCAGTCCGACCGCCGCCCCGCCGCTGTCGTTCATCATCGCCGCCTAAACCAATTGGCTGGCGACGTTCACCATGAGCGCGAGGATGGTGGTGTTGTAGAAGAAGGCCACGATGCCATGCGTCGCCACGAGCAATCTCATGGGCCCCGAACAGGTTTCGACGTCCGCGGTCTGGAAAGCGACGCCGATGACATAGGCGAAATAGAGAAAGTCGATGTATTGCGGCGTCTTCGTATTCGGAAAATGCAGGCCGCCTCTGGCCTCCGGCGGTTCGCCCGCATCGCGCTCCTCTTCGAAATAATATTCGTGGGCATAATGAAACGCGAAGGTCAGATGCAGGAACAGCCAGGAATTCAGCACCGTGGCGAGGGTGAGCGCCACCGCGCCGCCCTTTTCCCAGCCCTGCATGGACTTTACCGAACCAAGCTCGACGACGACCGCGCCAAAGGACGCCGTCGCGATCGCCGTCGTCAGCAGCAGCATGGCGAAACGGCCCTCGTCGAACTGCTGCGCCCTTTCACGGATCGTGTGATGCGTGGCGCCGGAGACGAACATGGCGACGAGCGCGAAATAACACAGCACGACCGCATTCCACGCGACGAGCGCGCGCGCGACCGGCTGCATCGCGTCCGGCAGGGAAAATCCCACAGCGAGACCGAGCGCAAGGCTCAGGAAGAGCTGGGGTCGCGCCCGCATCACGCGATAAGGCGCCAGAATTGGCGAAGGGCGGCGCGGCGCCTTGACGTTTCCGCTTGCGCCCATGGCGCGCTTCCTCAATTGCGCCGCGCGGCGACAAAGCGCGCGGCCTCCGCGAGTATGGCGGTCGCCTCGCCCAATCCGGTTTCGCGCAGCGCCGCCGTCGCTTCCTCGACAAGCGCGTCGCGCCGGGCGCGGGCCGCGTCAAGGCCAAGCAGCCCGACGAGCGTCGCCTTGCCGCGATCGGCGTCCTTGCCGGCGCGTTTGCCGAGCGCCGCCGTGTCGCCCTCGGCGTCAAGAATATCGTCGGCGATCTGAAAGGCCGCGCCGAGCGCTTCGCCATAGCGCGTAAGCGCCCGCGCCTGATTGGCTGCGGCGCCGCCGAGAATGGCGCCCGCGTCAACGGCGAAGCGCAACAGGGCGCCCGTCTTCATCGCCTGCATCCGCAAGGTTTCGTCGAGCGTAAGCGGCGTCGCCGCGGTTTCGGCTTCAAGATCGAGGGCCTGGCCGCCGACCATGCCGCCAAGGCCCGCGGCGCGCGCCAGGGCGAGGACGAGCGCCGCGCGCACGCCGGCGTCGGCATGCGTCGCGGAATCGGCGATCACGTCGAAAGCGTAAGTCAGAAGGCCGTCGCCGGCGAGAATGGCCGTCGCCTCGTCGAAGGCCTTATGCGTCGTTGGCCGGCCGCGGCGCAGATCGTCGTCGTCCATCGCCGGCAGATCGTCATGGGCGAGCGAATAGCAGTGGATCATTTCCAGCGCGCAGGCGGCGCGCAGCGCGCTCTCGCCGGTGACATCGAAAAGCCGCGCCGATTCGATGACGAGAAAGGGCCGCAGTCTTTTTCCCCCGCCCAGCGACGCATAGCGCATCGCGTCGAGAAGCCGCGCCGGGCGCGTCACTTCGCCGGGGAGGGCCGCCGGCGCGAGCAGCGCGTCGAGCGCGGCTTCCGTCGCCTCGGCGGCGGCGTCCAGGCGGCGGCGGAATTCCTCGGCGCGGGCGGCGTCGTTCATGGGCCTTTCGTCCTCTTATGAATAGTGGCCGCTGCTCTAACAAATTTGCGGTCCGACCCCAAGCGCCGCGCCTTTGTCGCGGAGCGGCTAAAAATCGTCAAATTTTTGGCCTTTTCCGTCATTATCGGCGGGGCGAGGCTGGGCGCTGTTGTATTTTTGCGACAGCTATGGATGGCGACTTTCTCTAAGCTCCGCAGGGCCCCTTAACGGCTCGCGACTCCAAGCGAACGTGGGCCGGGGCGTCGGCCATCGGGCGACGCATGGCGTATCGGTCCAAGAGGCGTTGCGGTTCCAAACCCCGGCATGATCCTGCATCCTTTTAAGGAGAGAGGCATGAAGAAGATAATCTTGCTGACGACCGCCCTTGCTTTGGCCGCGCCGCTCGCGGCCTGTTATTCTCCTGGCGAGCGCGCCGCGGGCGGCGCGGTGATCGGCGGTTTGGGCGGAGCGGGCATTGGCGCGCTGGCGTC